>CAXYKR010000267.1:0-4001 GCA_964277815.1 uncultured Mucilaginibacter sp.
TATTACTGGCGTATCGGGCAGTGGTAAATCCAGTCTGATTACCGAAACATTATATCCTATTCTCAACCATCATTTCTTTAGGGCTAAAAAGCATCCGCTGCCTTACGACAAGATTGAAGGTTTGGAAAATATAGACAAGGTAATTGAGATTGACCAAACACCTATCGGTCGTACGCCGCGGTCTAACCCGGCTACGTATACCGGTGTGTTTTCTGATATCCGCGCACTGTATGTGCAACTGCCTGAGTCTAAAATACGGGGTTATAAACCCGGTCGCTTCTCATTCAACGTTAAAGGCGGCCGTTGCGAAACCTGCCAAGGTGCCGGCATGAAGGTAATTGAAATGAACTTTTTACCCGATGTACAAGTGCCTTGCGAAGAATGCGGCGGCAAACGCTACAACCGCGAAACGCTGGAGGTAAGATACCGCGGTAAATCTATCAGCGACGTGCTGGATATGAGCATTGAAGACGCGACTGCCTTTTTTGAGCACATTCCGTCCATCTATCGTAAAGTAAAAACCTTAAATGATGTTGGCTTGGGCTATATCACTTTGGGGCAATCGTCATTAACCTTATCGGGTGGTGAGGCGCAACGTGTTAAACTGGCTACCGAGTTGTCTAAGAAAGATACTGGCAATACCTTTTATATTTTAGATGAGCCTACCACTGGTTTGCATTTTGAGGATATCAACGTATTGTTAGGCGTATTGCAGCAACTGGTTGACAAGGGCAACACCGTGTTGGTCATTGAGCATAACCTGGATGTAATTAAAGTTGTAGACCACGTGATTGACCTGGGGCCGGAGGGCGGCTCGGGTGGTGGTCAGATTTTATATAAAGGCACGCCCGAAGGTTTATGCAAGGTAAAAGAAAGTTTTACAGGGCAGTTTTTAGCCAAAGAGATGGCATTGGTTCCGGTGCAGGCATAAAATAAAATAAAGATGATAATAGGAGAGGCGCAAATTTGCGTCTCTTTTTTTTGTGCTGTTTTGGCAAGTAATTTCGTTAAAAATCAACTAATTTTATTCAGATAGGTGATGTAAACAAATGGCAGTATTCAGAGTAAAAGAGTATAAATATATGGGTGTTCTGATGTTGCTTTTTGGTACATTCCCAATTTTATTCATTGGGATAGCCAGTTACCTCAATCAAAATTACCTTTTGGCATTTTTTATCACCTTGGCCATCTACACTGTTGCTTTCATATACTTTGTTAAGTACCTACGGAAAAAGGAAAATGAATATTTGATAATTGCAGATGAGCAAGGAGTTTCAATCTTAAAACACGGTAGTTATATGTGGAGTGAAATATCAGGCATTAATGCTTTTTCCGAAAGAGTTGGTAAGCATGAAGATTATTACGTCAAGATATTTTTGCTTAACGGAGAAGTTTTTGCTATTGAAGTTACCAATTGCGATTATGAAAATCAGGATATTGCCGGTAAGCTTAAGGAAATCGGAAAATTGGCCTGACAGCTAATCTCGAAAACAAAAGGATATATCTGTTCCTTAACTTTAGCATGCTACCCTTACTAACTGCCGCTCAAATTCGCGAGGCTGATGCTTACACCATAGCTAACGAACCTATTTCATCTACAAATTTGATGGAGCGGGCTTCCAAGGCCTGGCTGAGTTGGTTTATCAACCATTTTCCGGACAAGCGGCAAAGTATAACTGTCTATTGCGGAACGGGAAACAACGGCGGAGATGGTTTAGCCATTGCTCGTTTGTTGGACGAACACGGTTACCAGCAACTCAACGTTAAAATTGCGCGGTTCTCCGAAAAGTTTTCGGATGATTTTACGACGAACCGTCAGCGTTTACAAACCTTGTCTATCCCGGTTCAGGAGTTGCCGGCAGGTTATCAAACCCTTACTGAAAACAGCGACATCATTATTGATGCCTTATTGGGTAGCGGCTTAAACAAGCCTTTAAGCGGTGATTTTGAAAAGCTGGTTACTTACCTGAACGGCCTTAATAAAACAGTGGTAGCTGTTGATGTGCCCACCGGCTTTTTTACAGAGGGTGATATAGCCGAAGGAAGTGCGATATTGAAGGCAGACCTGGTCATCACCTTTCAACAACCTAAAATCAACTTTTTATTGCCCGAATCCGGAGATTATATCCACTGCTGGGAAACGGTTAATATTGGATTGAATGAAGAATTTATACAATCATTAAAGTCTCCTTACCAATGGGTGGAGGAGCGCGATATTAAAAGTATACTAAAACCCCGGCAACGCTTTAGCAACAAAGGTACTTATGGACATGCTTTGCTGATAGCAGGCCAAGCCAAAACGATGGGTGCTGCATTATTATGTTCATCCGCATGTGTGTATGCCGGTGCCGGGTTAACTACGGCTTGTATTCCTGAAAATGGCTTAACTGCATTGAATAGTTACCAGGCCGAAGTGATGGCCATCATCAGGCGCGAATATGAATTGCCCGATTTAGAGTTGGATAAATTTACAGCTATTGGTATCGGTCCGGGTTTGGGTAAGGATGAAGATGCGCTGGCTCTGCTGCAAAATATATTAAATGGTTACGGTAAGCCTATGGTGATAGATGCCGATGCTTTAAACCTGCTGGCCGCTCATCCGCGTTTGCTTACACAATTGCCGGCCGGGAGCATATTAACACCGCACATGAAAGAGTTTGACCGCTTATTTGGCGAACACCAAACCTGGTGGCAACGCTTACAAACCTTGAAACAAAAGGCGCAAGAATTGAACATTTGCATCGTACTAAAGAATGCTTATACCATAACGGCCACGCCCAACGGCGGACTGTATTTTAACAGCAGCAGCAATGCAGCTATGGCTACCGGCGGTATGGGCGATGTGCTGACCGGAATTATTACGGCACTGTTAGCGCAAAAGTATACGCCCGAACAGGCTTGTTTGGCAGGTGTGTTTTTGCACGGTAAGGCAGGAGATGAGTTGGCATTGTCCAACCGCTTACAGGTGGTGTTACCCGGGCAGGTAGCTGCCCGAATACCGGCCAGTATAGCAAGGTTGCTATAAAATATAATAGGTCTGTTGTACTTGTAAACAGACCTACTATCATTAACTGACCTTATAAAGAACAACAAATACTAATTAAAGTACTGATAAGACGCAGCAGTTTGCTAAACGTTACACAAAAATTTAACTTTTTTATAATTTATATCATACATGGAAGCTAAACTGGACGATATCTTGTCGAAGAGCTGGGAAAAACTACAACAGGCAAAAGAAGGCAGAGCTGGCAGCAGGTACATTACCGTCTGCAATTTTGCCGAGGGTTACCCCAATGCTTATACCGTGGTGTTGCGTGAGGTATTGCCTGATGAACGTCAGCTTATTTTTCATACTGATTTTAGGTCCGAAAAGGTTAATGAGATAAAAGGTAATCCAAATCTTTCCGTAGTTTACTATGACGATACCGACCATATTCAAATTATCTTAAAAGGGGAGGCTACAATTTATCACCAGGATGATGTGGCCAAACAGCAATGGCAGCAAAGCGGCTTCAAAAGCCGGCGTAATTATCTCACGCAGCAGGCGCCTTCATCTCCGTTGAACGAAGAAAGTAGCGGCTTAGAATATTTGGGGAATAAAAAATTTGACGATAGTGACCTGTCAGGATATGAAAATTTTGCTGTTGTTATTCTTGATGTTAACGCGTTGGAGTATCTACAATTAAACAAAGATGGCAACCGCAGAACTCGTTTTAAAGCTGAACAAAAAAATGTTTGGATAGGAGAGTGGGTTACTCCATAAAGCTGGCCGGATAGTTAAAGACTGGCCATTACTACCATCTGGTCCATAGTAGGGTTGATGCTACCGCCACGAGGTTCGATAGTTACCGCAAATGCTTGTGCAATCGCTATATCTTTCATCTCTTTCATGTTGGCAGAGTCGGCAGGCAGTTTGTCAAAAACGCCTAAATCAACCGGCTTACCATTAGCAATAGCCCAAAGCTGGTACTGATGGTTTAGGTCGGTTTCAGGCAGCTTGG
>CAXYKR010000268.1:0-2705 GCA_964277815.1 uncultured Mucilaginibacter sp.
AAAACAAGAATAATGATGAATAGCGTTTTATCAGTTTCATAAAGTCAGCTGAACTTGCTTAAGACTATCAACAAAATTATTTGACTAAGGATAGAGTGCAGTTACTCCACAATGACGTGTTGATTAACGATTAAGCAATCAGCAAAAATAAGCTATAAATCAGGATGTTGCTGTAAACAAATTGTTAAATTTATGGAGTTTAATTTTTTAACTCTGATTGTGAGGGTTATATAAAAACAACATAATCTGGCTACTTGCAATGATTTACCAATCCGCTAATTTTGTAATGACGGGTTAGTGTAACAGATGTGTTGCTTAATAATTTCTTAACAAGATTTTAATAATTTAGCCACAGCCCGACACTTAATTTGTACAGACTTTAATTAATAATTATCGACTTAAATTTTACAAAATCAGTTCAGCCCGCAGATAACCGCCGTTTTATACGCATAAGGCTTTAAAAAGTTATCTGTCATCCTCAGCATTTTTTCACAACAATTTATATATGACGATTAGAAATCTACAAGTCACGTTTGTAGCGGCATTGCTGCTTTTTGTGGCCGCTTGTCGTAAAGACAGGGGCAACGATGTGATTGACGTAGCTGCCAATGAAGTGCGGTTTTCGGCAAGCATCGACGGACAGATTAAAACCAAGGCAACCAATAGCCAATGGGATGCTAACGATGGTATTGGTGTATTTATGAAAACCGGTACCGGTTTAAGCAACGCGCTGGCCAGCAACAAAAAGTATGTTACCACGGCAGGTGATGGCGAATTTAAAGCATCAGCTACCGACCAAAGCATTTTTTATCCGGAGAGCGGCACGGTTGACTTCGTTGCTTACTATCCTTATCAGCAAACATTGTCGGGCACCAGTTACGCTGTTAACGTGGCCAACCAAAGCAATCAGGCAGCTATCGACCTGATGTATGCTACGGCTAATGGCTTAAGCAAAAACAGCACTGCGGCACAACTGGCATTTACTCACCAGTTGGCAAAAATCGAAATTACCGTAAAAAACGGTAATGGTGTGCCCAGCTTAACGGGCTTAAGTGCTTTAATGGTTGGCTTTAAAAATACGGCCGCATTTGATTTAACGACAGGTACTTTAAGCGGACAATCGCAAGTGGCCAACTTTCAGGCAAAAACCAGCGTTAAAAATGGCGTCACTGTAGTTGAAGCGATTGTGATACCAACTACAGACGAGACTGGTTTAAAAGTAACTTTTGCGGTTAACGGTAAAACTTACACCTTAACTCCTGCAACCAACCCCAAATTTGAAGCCGGTAAAAAATATGCACTGGATGTTGAATTGAGGGGCGAAGGTGGTGACAGCGGTATTGCTGCTACTTTAAAATCAACCATTGTAAACTGGACCGACGTACCTTCGGGTTCATACTCGTTAGACCAGGGCACTGTTGTAGTTAACCCACCAACCATGTCGGGTTATATGGAAACGCCTGTAATTACTACCAACAGCAACAGCGTTTATGTATTTCACGACTTTCCGGGACGTACCGGCGTAAGAAATTACGCTATGCTGTACGACAAACAGTTAAAAATGGCGTACTGGGTGGCTTATCCGTTACATAGTTCTTACATGGGTAGCTCGGGCCGTACTGATGCCTGGCAGTTTGACCCTTTGCTGGCGCAAAACGTGCAGCCGGATTTAAGCACATCTTACGGCAACGGTTACGACCGTGGTCACCAGATTCCGAGTGCCGACCGCACAGCGACTTCAGCACTGAATCAAACTACGTTTTACTACTCAAACATGACCGCACAGGTTTCATCAATGAACCAGGGCATCTGGGCTAACCTCGAAAACCAGGTACGTACCTGGAGTGCTCAGGGTGATACGCTTTACGTGGTTACCGGCGCTGCGGCACAGTCATCTACCGACAAAACTGTTACTTACAGCAACAAAGGGTCGGCTATCCCGAAATACTACTTCAAAGTACTGGCACTTAAAAAAGGTAGCGATTATTACACTATCGGCTTTAAAATTGCCAATGCCATCATCCCAACCACAACCACTTATAACAACTACCGGATGACGGTAAGCGACCTGGAGAAAGAAACAGGATTTACCTTCTTCCCTAAGTTAAGTGCACAGGTTAAAGGCACTATTGATGCCACCGTTTTTAAATAATTCTAATCACGCTAAATAATAACAAACTTATAAATGAAAACCCAAAACATCCTGATTGCTACGGCAATGTCGGTGCTTGCATTAAGCAGCTCTTGTAAAAAGGACAACAACCAGGGCGCTGAGCTTCCGGCTTCTACCAAAGCGGTAACTTTCACGTCGAGTATTAACGGCCAAATTTTAACCAAAGCGGTTAACAACAAATGGGACGTTAATGATGCTATTGGTGTATTTATGAAAACCGGTACCGGCCTAAGCAACGTATTGGCAGCTAACAAAAGCTACACCACCACTGCAGGCGACGGTGAGTTTAAGCCATCGGCTACTGACCAGAACATCAACTACCCAGAAACCGGTTCGGTTGATTTCGTTGCTTACTATCCGTACAAGTCGACGTTAACCAACAACATTTACCCGGTTGACGTTACCAGCCAAAGCAATCAGCCTGCTATTGACCTGATGTATTCTAACAATGCGACCGGCCTGAGCAAAACCAGTACAGTTGCTAACCTTTCTTTCGCTCATCAATTAGCTAAAATTGAGTTTACCGTAAAAA
>CAXYKR010000269.1:0-3468 GCA_964277815.1 uncultured Mucilaginibacter sp.
CGATCTCCGCGAAATTGCCGACATGGCCGGTATCACCGAGGGGGCATCTAAATCGCAGCTATCGAGGGCTCGTACTATTTTAAAACAAAAAATTGAACAACTGGAGGGAAAGCAATATGAATATGCAGGATAAAGATTTTGATAGCCTGTTCCGCACTAAACTGGGCGGCATGGAGGTTGAGCCTTCGGCCCGGGTTTGGAATAATATTTCTGCCGAATTAAACGGCCCCCAAAAGCGTAAGTTATCTCCGGTTTGGAGTATTGCAGCTACTACGGTATTATTGTTAAGCGCTGCAACCTGGTTTTTAACCGACAAGCCGGTTAAAAATCAGCAAAACCAGGTAGCTACAAATAGAAAGCAAGTGGTGATAAAAAATCAACCTGTAGAAAATAATATCAAAGCAGTTTCTCCTGATGCGGTGGAGCAGTTGCCTAGAGCCGATGTCGATTATAACACCGATGTTAATAAAATAGTTCACGTAACGCCTAAAACTACCCGCCAGCTAAATATTAAAGCTGAGCCGGTGAAACAAGAAGCTGCTCAATCTGTAATTGCTCAAGAAAATGAGGCGATAGTTAATCAAGTAAATCAACAGGTTTTGGCAGCGGTAGTAACCCAGACCGAGCAGCAGGCTGTTGTGCCTGACATGAGCTTAAATTATCAGACATTGACAAGTGCGGCGGAAAATATCAGTCAGACAAATGCTATTAAAGCTTCAGAACCGGTGATGGCCCGTCAGCCCGAGCGCAGAAAGAAACGCGGCATTCATACCTTAGGCGGATTAATTAATGCCGTAATTGCCACAGTAGATAAACGCGAAGATAAGCTTATCGAGTTTACCGAAACAGACGATGACCAGGCCGACATTACCGGCGTAAACCTGGGCTTATTTAAAGTGAAAAAAGAAAAATAATCTATTCCATACATTCAAAATAAACACTCACATGAAACGCCTACTTTATACTGCCATATTATGTGCAGCAGCCACCGGTGTGTTTGCGCAAACCGTTACCACCACTACTACCAAAGTAACTACCACCACTACCGTTACCGAGAAAGGTGACACTATCAGAACGCAAACTGATACGCTCAAAACCAAGCGCAAAGGCTTCAGGTTTAAATTTGGACAGGGCGATGATGCCAACTCGGTGTCGGTAAACCGCCGCGATACCGTGAAAAGGGTGTCTAAAGAGCCTGGCTTTTCTTGGGGGTTAACTTTCTCACGGTTCGATTTAGGTTTGGCTACCCTGATTGATAATGGCAGCTTCAACCTGTCTCCGCAAAACAACTTTTTACGCTACCGGTCATGGAAAAGCAGCAACGTTGGTTTTGACATCGTTCAGGTTGGTTACCGTTTTAACAGTGCATTCCGTATTTATGTATCAGGTGGTTTTGACTGGACCCACTTCCGCCTGCGCGAAAACATTACTATACAGCAAGACCAGCCAACGCTTACCTACACCCGCGATAACATTGATTACAGCAAAAATCGTTTCACCTCCAGCTATTTCCGCATCCCATTAACGTTTGACTGGAGAAGCCATGTGAACAACGAAGGCAAACGTTTCCATTTAGCTGGTGGCCCGATGATTGGTATATTATATAATGGCCGGGTTAAGCAAATCAGTGATGAAAACGGCAAGCAGAAATTTAATGATGATTACCACTTCACTAAAGTACGCTACGGTTTAACCGGCCGGGTAGGCTACGGCTCGTGGGGTGTTTATGCTAAATACTACTTTAATGATATGTTTGATACCCCTGCACAGGATGGTTTACGCAACTTCTCATTCGGTTTCATGTTTGGGTTTTAAACATACCTCAGCTTATAATTTTGCAAGGGCTGCCTGTTAAGGCGGCCTTTGTTGTATTTGTATATCTTTGCGGCATGGTAAATCCGGCTTTTTTTAAAGCGACTGGTGTAAGTAAGGTGTATCCTGGCAAACTGCAATCGGGCGTAAAATCAATTGATATTAGTATTCAGCAAGGTAAGATAACAGCCATTATAGGCGAAAGCGGTAGTGGCAAAAGTACGCTGCTGCGTTTGCTGTTTGGTTTGCTTACGCCTGATGCCGGACTGGTGGAGTTTAAAGGCGAACGCGTTTGGGGACCGGATGAAAAGCTGATACCGGGTCATGACCGCATGAAGATGGTGACACAGCACACCGACGATTTAAACCTGTTTGCCAAGGTTTGGGATAACGTAGCCATCCTGATGCCTAATACCAATTTGCAGGCCAAGCAGGAGCAGACCGAAAAGCTGCTGCGCCAGTTAAACATGCTGCACCTGGCCGAAAAGCGTGTGTCTGAATTAAGCGGCGGCGAAAAGCAGCGCGTGGCCATTGCCCGGGCACTGATAACTAAGCCTGAAGTACTACTTTTAGATGAACCCTTTAACCAGGTAGATACCACGTTTAGAGACGGCTTGCAACAAGACATCCGCCGCGTGGTTAAAGAAACCGAGCTTACCGTTATCATTGTATCGCACGACCCGGCAGAAGTACTATCGATGGCGGATGAATTGGTAGTTATTAAAGGCGGACAAGTGCTCGAACTGGGTGCGCCCAAGGACGTATATAACCAGCCCGAAAATCTATATACTGCATTATTACTCTCTCACTGTAACGTATTAACCGAAGATGATGCCCAAAAGCTTCACATCAATGCAGCCGGAAAGCAAATAGTCATTTACCCGGAATGGATAAAGCCGTTGGGCCAAGAAGCAGATGGGGCCGAGTGGACTATTGAAGAAATATTATTTAAAGGGGCTTACGAAGAAGTGCATGCAGTAAATGGCGATACCCGAGTACACTTTGTTAATTTTAGCCTGGGGGTATTTAAGGAAGGTAGCCGCATAGCGCTCCGGGTAGAAAAATATCTGGTTTATTAATAAACTAAAAATCCCCTGAAAGTATCACTCTCAGGGGATTTTTAGTTTTAGCAGCACACTTGGCGTGCATTACAATAGCTTATTGTGGCGTGCCACCTGCTGTTGTAGGCCATCCCGGATTTTGGTAAATCGGAGTGCTGCCGTTGTTGGTAGTAATGATAAAGTGCTGCGCGGCAATCGGGCTCAGGTAGTGAGCCATAATCCATTTTGCACCATTGTACGATAATGAAGTGCTTCTGATTTCGTGCGGGCGTAAGTAAACACTCAAAGCTGGGTCAGATACGTTTGCTCTGGTGTTATTAGCGCCGTAAACTAATGACGTACCATACTGTGATTGTATTGGTCCCCATAGTTTAAAGCCTTCAAAGTGGTAAGGTTGAGTAATCAACTGGTCCATTGCTCTCCATCTCAGTAAGTCCATGTAGCGTAAGCCTTCAGCCATCAACTCACATCTTCTTTCACGTCTGATGTTATACAGCGTTGGTGAAATCAAAGTACCGGCTGAATAAGCGCCCATATCCAATGTTTCTTTAGACATGTCGGTAGCTGCGATAGTTTTTTGGTAGTTAGGGTCAAC
>CAXYKR010000270.1:0-9631 GCA_964277815.1 uncultured Mucilaginibacter sp.
TGGTACAATTTAGGCAATGCCTTTACCAAATTAGGTTTGTTTGAAAAAGCGATTGATGCTTATGATTACGCCATTTTAATTAAGGATAATTTTGCATCGGCCTACTTTAACAAAGGCAACGCACTGGTTAACCTGGAAAAATATGCCGAGGCTATCGAAGTATATCGCCAGACGTTTGAATACGAGCGGCCCAATGCCGATACCTATTGCGCCATTGGTGAGTGTTACGAAAAGCTGGAGCAGATGGACGAGGCACGTTCTTTTTATAAAAAGGCCGTGCGTATGGACAGCAAACTGGCTGACGCCTGGTTCGGTATTGGCGTAACGCTTGATTTTGAAGAACGCTATTTTGAGGCTTTACATTTTTACCGTAAAGCGCTTGATTTGGATGCGTTGAATGCCGATTACTGGTTTGCTATTGCCGATGCAGAGTACAAGTTAGGTCATTTAGCCGAAGCCGAAGTTGCGTATGACAAAGTAGTTGAACTTAACCCTTTGGATGTAGATGCCTGGCTGGATTACTCATCAATACTTTACGAGCAAGACCGTCTGCATGATGCCATTGAGGTCATTGCTGAGGCTATCAAAAATAATCCAGAAGCTGCAGAGCTGTACTACCGTATGGTGGCTTATTTGTTTGCCAAAGGCGATTATAACGAGGCATTAAGCAACCTGGAATTGGCTTTAACTACCGACCCGGACAAGCATTACATTTTGTTTGATTACCTGCCGCAGTTGCAGAAAAACAAAGTGATTCTGGATATCATTGCACGTTACACCAAATAATCAAAAATTACTTACATTACTAATCAAGGCGGCACCACAAATGCCGCCTTTTTTGTGCGTTTGCAGCCGGCAATAATGCCCGGATAGTTTCGGCTTTTATTGATATTTTTGTGCATGCTTAAAGGCAAAAAAATTATTTTGGGGGTATGCGGAAGCATTGCAGCTTACAAAACGGCTACGTTAGTACGGTTAATAGTAAAAGCCGAAGCTGAAGTACAAGTGCTGATGACACCGGATGCTACGCAATTTATCACACCGCTTACTTTGTCTACCCTATCAAAAAAACCGGTAATGGTTAAATATTTTGATACAGACACCGGCAGCTGGAATAACCATGTTGAGCTTGGCCTTTGGGCAGACTTATTTATTATAGCGCCGGCCAGTGCCAATACCTTGTCTAAAATGGCCAATGGCCAATGCGATAACCTGTTAATGGCCACCTACCTATCGGCCAAATGCCCGGTGTATTTTGCCCCGGCTATGGATTTGGATATGTGGCGCCACCCTGCTACGCTTAACAACGTTGCCAAACTGCAAAGTTATGGCAACCTGCTCATTCAGCCCGGTACCGGCGAACTAGCCAGCGGGCTGCACGGCGCGGGCCGGATGGCCGAACCTGAGGCTATTGTAGAATATATCTCATCAAAAATATCAACGCACCTACCTCTATCAGGCAAGAAAGTGCTGATTACAGCCGGACCAACTTACGAAGCAATTGACCCGGTACGTTTTATCGGCAATCATTCATCAGGTAAAATGGGCTTTGCCATTGCTGATGAAATGGCCAAACAAGGCGCCACCGTAACTTTGGTTACCGGCCCAACGGCACAAACCAGCAAACAGCACAACATTACCCGCATAGATACCGTATCAGCAGCTGATATGCTGGAGGCGTGTACACAACAATTTGCAACTACGGATATATGCATTATGAGCGCAGCCGTGGCCGACTATACGCCGATAACTGTATCATCACAAAAAATCAAGAAGCAAACCGACAGTTTTAGCATCGACCTTAAAAAGACGACTGATATTTTAAAAACCTTAAGTCAGCAAAAGCGTGCCGGACAAATTTTGGTGGGTTTTGCTTTAGAAACTCAAAATGAAGAGCAAAACGCTATTGAAAAGCTACAAAAGAAAAACCTGGATTTAATTGTGTTAAACTCACTTAACGATAAAGGTGCTGGCTTTCAGGTAGACACCAATAAGGTGACGATTATTGACCGAGAATTAAAAAAAACAAGTTTTGATACTAAAAGCAAAGAGCAGGTAGCTGCTGATATTTGCCAAAAAGTAATAGCGTTAGCGGTATGATAAAGAAGCTGGTTTGGTTGGTTTGGTTGTGTGTGTTAAGCTTAACTGCTTCTGCCCAGGATTTGAATGCCCGTGTAGAGGTACTGTCGCCTAAAATCGCCACCACCAACAAGCGCATTTTTAATTCGTTGCAAACCGCCATGCGTGAGTTTCTGAATGGCCGCAAGTGGAGTGCAGATGCTATACAGCCCCAGGAAAAGATTGATTGCAGCTTTATCCTCACCATCACCGCCTGGGATAACGGCACCAGTTTTAGCGGCGAGTTACAGGTACAATCTGCCCGCCCGGTTTATAATGCGTCATACAACACGCCACTGCTGAGTGTAAATGACCGCGATTTCGATTTTTCGTACAGCGAGGGCCAGACCATCGACTTTAATAACCAGACTTTTGAGAGCAACCTGAGTTCGGTAATGGCATTTTATGCCTACATGATTATGGCATTTGATTACGACAGTTTTTCGAAATTTGGCGGTACGGCTTATTATGCTAATGCACAAACGGTGGTTATTAATGCACAAAGCTCATCATACAAAGGCTGGAAAGCGTTTGATAACAATACCAACCGTTACTGGCTGTCCGAAAATACCATCAACAAAACCTACATCCCGCTGCGCGAATTTCTGTACACCTATCATCGCCTGGGTTTAGATGCGATGGCCGATAACGCCGCCAATGGCCGCAAGGTTATCCTGTCGGCACTGCCTGTCCTTACCCAGTTAGACAGGGTGCGTGTGGGTGCCACCTTACCTACCGTATTCTTTTCGGCAAAGCGCAGCGAACTCGTGGCCATCTTTGCAAAGGCCAGTTCGCAGGAAAAGGTACAGGCCATGAATATTTTAAACCAGGCCGACCCGGCCAACGGCACTTTGTATCAAACACTGCAACAATAATTTATAAAAACTCTTGCATATACGAAACTCATCGTAGATATTTGTACGAAGACATTCGTACAAATGAATATAAAACCAACGGAGAGTGAACTGGAGATTTTGCAGGTGCTTTGGCAAAAAGGTAACTGCACGGTTAGGCAGGTACATGAAGAACTGGCTAAAAACAAAGAATCCGGCTACACTACTACCCTTAAACTAATGCAAATTATGCATGATAAGGGCTTGGTCACGCGCGACTCATCTGCAAAAACACATATTTATAGTGCTGCCGTAAGCGAAAAGCATACGCAGAAATCTGCGGTCGAAAAAATGATTAATACCCTGTTTAAAGGTTCCGCGGCAGATTTAGTGATGCAGGCTTTGGGCCATCATAAAGCATCTAAAGAAGAGTTAGACGAAATTAAAGCCTACTTGCAAAAATTCGATAAACCATAAGCATAAAACCATGGAGACAATCATCCGTAACCTGAGTGATTCTATTGGCACATCCATTTTGTATTCTCTTTTACAGGGACTGTTTGTTTATCTCCTGTTAAGGATTATATTTTTGATTTTTACCAACTTAAAGGCAGTTCATAAATATAACCTTGCCTTATTAGCTTTTGCGGCCGTCTCTTTATGGTTTTTTGCTACGCTGACTACTAATCTTTATCAACAGACCTGGGTATATCATACTGCAAAAAAAATATCCGGTCATTTCGATTTCGACTTGGCGCTGGCTTCGCTGAGAGAACTTCCTGTCAGTTATTACTATGTATACGCCTTTTCGTTTAAGCCTTATCTTCCGTACCTAAGTATATTTTATACCGCTGGGTTACTGATTCAGTTTACGCTAATTGCCTATCACCAAAAACAGCTATCGCGTTTAAAACAGACGCTTGTTCCTGATACCTCGCTGAATGAACAGATAGAAAGGCTATCCGCCAAATTAGGATTCAGTAAAAAAATCAGAGCGGGCATATCAAACGGGGCTATTGTACCCTGTGTGGCAGGTCACTTTAAGCCTATACTGTTTTTACCGGCGTCTATTTATACCGGCTTAAGTGCAGAGCAAATAGAGAGCATTCTGCTACACGAATTAGCCCACATTAAAAGGAACGATTACTTAATTAACTATATACAGCAAGTATTTACGGCTTTACTGTTTTTCAATCCTTTCGTCATCCTGCTGAATCGCATCATTGCTACCGAACGCGAACACTGTTGTGATGATTTGGTGATTGCCGTAACAGAGCAACCCTTAACTTATGCACAGGCTCTGCTTGATCTACAACAGGCCGCGCAACCCATCCGGCTAACATTAGCTGCCAAAAGCAAAGGTTTTTTACTGCTTAACCGTATACAACGCATCATGAAAACCGAAAAGCCGGTGAGTAATTTTAAACCGCTGATTCTATCTATCGCTTTACTGGTTGGTGGCATGGTGAGCATTGCCTGGTTTAAGCCGGTATATCATAACGGGACATTAGCACTTCAGGTTAAAAGAAAAGTTTCTGCCGCTCCCAATATAAAAATTAAAAAAACTGAATATCCAATAACATCCCCCAAGGAACCTGTGCAACCGAAATTGCCCTTAGTTATACATACAGACTCAAATAAAATAAAGTTTAAAGATGCCCGGTTGGAGAAATTGTTAGCAGTTATACAAGAAATCAACATAAAAAGACAACAACTTTTTGATAGCACCAGTTATCGAAACATGGTAAACGAACTTGCAGAAAAAGTGCAAACTGTCACGGATTTTTACAGCCAGCCCGAAATTAAAGAGCGCCTGCAACAAATTCCTAAAGATATATCCTGGTATAATTACGAAATAGATGCCCTCACAGCTAAAGTGAATGCTATTAGCTTGAGCCCAGCTTATAAAGCAGCCGAAAAAGAAATTGAAAGGAAGTACGGTTATCCGAAATATATAGAGATGTATACCGATAGGGTAAAGTACGAAAAATATAAAAAGGAGATTCAACAGCTAAAAGAAGAATATTTTGCAAAAGACGTGACCATACTCATGGCGGTTAGCAAAGAGATGACCAATTACATGGACTCGCCCGATTTTAAAAACAGACAAAGCAGCAAATCAAAATCCGACAGTTTAAAATCAACTTTTGATACGCCCGAAATAAAATCGCTTAAAGTCCGGATTAACATTCTCAAAAAACAAGTCCGAGATTACACGAGTAATCAAAGCTTTAAAAATTATGGAAAAGAGTTTTCTGTAGCTGCTGATAGTCTAACTAATTATCTTAAATCACCAGAATACAAAAGCCGGTTAGAGGCATTTAAAAAACGCCATCCGGAAAGTATAAATTCTGTACAATAAGCTGTTAGTATTAACATTATTTGAATGCTGAATTACATACGCATCGTACAACATTAGGCATTGCTTTTGCAAATAAGTATCTTTGTATACAAGGATAAATCTAAATGCTGCATCAGCTCAACATACATAATTACGCTTTAATTGATAACCTGCAAATCGGCTTTGATGCCAGTTTAAACATCATTACCGGCGAAACAGGTGCCGGTAAATCTATCATTCTGGGTGCCCTGTCGTTGATATTGGGGCAGCGTGCCGAGAGCAAGTATTTCTTCAATCAACAGAAAAAATGTGTCATCGAGGGTACATTCAAAATCAGCGATTTTCACCTCAAAGCTTTTTTCGAGGAGCATGACCTGGACTATGAGGCAGAGACCGTTTTGCGGCGCGAAATTTCGGCTGATGGCAAGTCGCGTGCTTTTGTGAATGACACGCCTGTCAATCTGGCTACTTTAAAATTACTGGGCGAACAGCTGATTGACATCCATTCGCAGCAAGCTACCCGCGAAATTAACGACCCGGCTTTTCAAATGCTGGTGGTCGACGGTGTGGCTAAGCACCAGGCTTTGCTGCAATCGTACCAGTCCGATTTCAGGGTCTACCGAAAGGCCGTGAATAAATTGCAACAGCTGATTGCTGATAACGATAAGGCCAAAGCCGATTTAGATTATTACCAGTTTCAGTTTGATGAACTGGACAAAGCAGGCCTATCAGCCAATGAGCAGGAAGAACTGGAACAGGAACTTTACAGTTTAAACAATGCCGAAGAAATAAAGCGTAAACTAAACGGCGCGCTATATTTATTACAGGATGGCGAGACTGCGGTTACTTTACAGCTTAAAGAGGCCGGGCAACAGATATCATCGCTGGATAAATTTAATTCGGACATTGCCGGCTTACACGAACGGCTGAATAGTTCGCTGATTGAAATCAAGGATATTGCTTCGGAAATTGAATTAATAGAGCAACAAACCCAAACCAACGAAGCCCGTGCCGACGAAATTAACACCCGTTTGAGCCTGTTATATAACCTGCAAAAAAAGCACCGGGTAAGCAACAATGCCGAACTATTAGTTTTGCAGGAGGAATTATCGGGTAAGATACAACAGGTACTTTTTGGCGATGAAGAGATAGAATCATTGCAGCAACAAATTAATCTGCAAAAAGAAGATTTACAGCAACTGGCTGCCCAGCTTTCTGAAAACCGCATCAAGGCCCTGCCCGACATTGAAGCCCAGGTAATGGACACGTTGGCCGAAATGGGAATGGGTAACGCCCAGTTAAAAATTGAGCATACTTATACGCAAGATAAAGAATTAACTAAAAACGGTGTCGACCAAATCCGCTTTTTATTTACCGCCAATAAAGGGCACAACCTGGCCGAAATGAGCAAAGTAGCCTCAGGCGGCGAGTTATCGCGTTTGATGCTGAGTATTAAATCTATCATTGCCCGGTATACGGCTTTACCAACGATTATTTTCGACGAGATTGATACAGGGGTATCAGGTGAAGTAGCTAACAAGGTGGGTATTATTATGGAGCGGCTGGCACAAAACCTGCAGGTTATCACCATTACTCACTTGCCTCAAATTGCCAGTAAAGGCGAAAGTCATTACTTTGTTTATAAGAACAACGAGACTGCCACTACCTACACCCAAATACGCCAGCTTACGGAGCAGGAACGCGTGGTAGAAATAGCCAAAATGCTGAGCGGTGACAATCCGGGCAAAAGCGCTTTGCAAAATGCAAAAGAGTTATTGAAGAGTTAATGAAAAGGTTGCTACTTGGGCTATCGTTGGCACTATTGAGTATTTCATCATTCGGGCAAACTCAAAAAACCGTTCGATTGGATACCATCAACGTTAGGGGTATAGTTTATACGCCTGACGGGAAACCTGCACCGGCTATTACGCTAACAACAAACAAAAATTTGCTTTGGTACGTCAGCGATTTTGTATACGCTGCGAGAACAGATAGCAATGGTAGATTTGAACTAAAAGGTCTGCGGTTTAATGATACCATAACTGTCGAAGACTTACAGTTTTACAGTAAGCATGTGATATCAGGCAGCCGGTTTGTAGTAATAGAGTTACCCGCTCCAAAATCATCAGGCAACGGAATTGCAATTATTAAAGCCAGGAGGGAAAACCCAAAGCCTATTCGCTATTTTAAAATGGAGGAAAACTATGAAGGTAACCTTGTAAATGTAATTCCATTTTTCTACGGAGGTAAAGCACCGTTTAACAGGTACATACAAAACCATCTAATATACCCCGAAAAAGCAATCAAAAATAATATTGAAGGAACGGTGGAATTGGCTTTTAACATTACCCGTACGGGTGATATATCAAACATCAGGCTATTAAAGGGGTTAGGCTATGGCTGCGACGAGGAGGCCATTAGGGTTATTTCGAAAGCACCGCGCTGGTCGCCCGGGCGCTTTTTTGGAAGACCATTGGAGTCACTCACGCAAACAGTTATGATACAGTTTAAACTAACTGATAAATAATTTTTACCTTTACCGCCCGATAAACAATCAGAAATAACATGGCTTATAATTTATTAAAAGGTAAGAAGGGTATCATTTTTGGCGCCCTTGATGAAAAATCAATTGCCTGGAAAACAGCCCAGCGCTGCGCTCAAGAAGGTGCTGAATTAGTATTAACCAATGCTCCTATTGCTTTGCGCATGGGCACTATCAATAAACTGGCCGAAGAGGTTAACGCACCGGTGATTCCGGCCGACGTAACCAGTGAAGCCGACGTAGAAAACTTGTTTATAAAAGCTAAAGAACACTTTGGCGGCGGTGTTGATTTTATTCTGCACTCTATAGGCATGAGCATCAACGTACGTAAAAACATTCCATACACCGAAAATAACCTGGATTTTACGCATAAAGGTTTAGACATATCGGCCATAAGCTTACACCGCATACTACAGGCTGCCATGAAACACGATGCCATTAACGAGTGGGGCTCGGTAGTTGCCTTAACTTACATTGCGGCACAACGTGTATTCCCTAACTATAATGATATGGCCGATGGTAAAGCCATGTTGGAAAGTATTGCCCGTAACTTTGGCTATTACTATGGTGTAAAAAAGAAAGTACGTGTTAACACCGTATCACAATCACCTACTTTAACTACGGCTGGCTCGGGTGTTAAAGGTATTGATGGTTTTATCAATTTTGCCGAAAAAATGAGTCCGCTGGGTAATGCCACTGCCGATAATTGTGCCGACTATTGCGTGAGCCTATTTTCAGACTACACTAAAATGGTAACCATGCAGAACTTGTTTCACGATGGTGGTTTCTCTTTCACTGGTGTAACGCAAGATGTGATAGAAAGAATGGGAGAATAGATTCCATCATCTATAACTTATTAAAGCCGTGGTTTAATTGCGGCTTTTTTATTTTCGCAAATAACTAACTATTTAGTTATTTTTGATTTAATGAAACGGTTGCTTGTTTGCCTTCTTTTTTTTCTGCCCGCTTTGGCTTGTGCACAATACACGGTTACGGGTAAAATCATCAACCTGTACGATAAAAAGCCCATAGAAAAAGCCAGCGTCTTTTTAAGTAACACCACGGTAGGCAGCGCCACAACAGATGATGGCAGTTATACATTGGCTAATGTAAAATCCGGCCAGTATGAACTGATTGTATCTGCCGTTGGGTACGAAACCTCTACCAAAACCATCGTAGTCAATCAACAACTCAACATTCCCTACATTGAGCTTACTCCTAAAACCATCAGCTTAAATGCCGTTGTGGTAAAGCCCGACCCCGACTGGCAGCAGAACTATAACATTTTTAAACAGGAGCTCTTAGGTTCTACCGATTATGCTGAGCAGTGTAAAATTCTTAACCCTGATGTTCTTAATATCGACTTTGACAACAAGAGTAATACATTAACTGCCACATCCAATGACTATTTGGAGATAGAAAATAAAGCCTTGGGTTACAAACTCAAATATAGGCTTACCGCTTTTACCCGGAACTTTACGTCCGGCTCACTCTATTACCAAGGCGACGCATTTTTTATTCCGTTAAAAGGTTCAAAATCTCAGCAAAAACGTTGGAACAAAAACCGGCTGAATGCCTATCTGGGTTCTTCGCAGCATTATTTGCGCTCAGCCTTAGGCAATCAGCTATCAGAGGATGGCTTTAAAACCATGCAACTCATCCGCAAGCCTAATCCGCAACGCCCGCCCGATAGCTTAATAAGAGCCAAGTTGAGCCGATTTGGAAGGATGACGATGTCAGGCAAACGTTTTGTCATTCAAAACAACGATTCCCTGCGTTATTGGCAGGAAAAAAACA
>CAXYKR010000271.1:0-9133 GCA_964277815.1 uncultured Mucilaginibacter sp.
AAGAATCAGTTGAATATTCTTTTTATGAGTCCTGAGCGTATCAATTTTTATATTAAGCTCGTGACAAATTTCTTTATCAGACAATCCCCGACCGATAGCGGATATCACACGTAGTTGCCCGAAGGTCAACTTCCCCCCATTGATATAAACAGGACTACATAACTCCCCCTCAACGTCACACAATCCTTGCCTTTTATCACACTTGACGTATTCGCGTTTAAGAGTAGCTGAATTAGAAGATACATCTGGAGTGAAATCATAGTTGCCGCAATTGCATTGAACGAAGCGCTCACGCCTACTCATTTTGTCATGAATGCCCAATTTATTGAGTGCGTCATGAGCGCGGGCGTCAATTGTATTGTCAATCGTTGCATAAATGCTTTGCGGCAAATTGTAGAAAGACGTTAGTTCACCAGCATACATTACCGATAGCTTTCCATCCATCGTAAAGAATTCACATTCCCCTGGCTGAATACCCGCTGGTATCATAGAGATACAGCTTTATTGGTTATAGACTTAATTTTGCAGGTTTCCTCTTCTGCCAGTAGAACTGCTTCTTGAATAATTTCGGTATTCCAATTAGGTTGGTCAGCGTCACAAACCTTTGAAATCAAAGATTTGCTAATTGCGATATTTCTATCTGCAAGCCTTTTTTGAATAGTAGTCGTAAAGCCTCTTGGCAATTTATCGATGAGTGAGTTTTTAATAGCTTGTTTGTCCATACCACTTCTGTGTTTACCATAGCACCTTTTTGTTTGCCATAGCACTTATATGCGATTGATAATATTACACAAATGTAATATCTATGCACAATTATGAACAATTATTATTTCATATGCAAAGTTTTATGCAAAATAAATTTTGCACTTGACAAATCAACTTTGCACAAGCATGAAAATACGAGTTGGTGATTTTGTTAAGAATGAGGTTACCAGGTCTGGCAAGCAGAAGAAACAGATAGCTATGGACATCGGGATAAGCCGAAATCAGCTAAACAATATTCTTGCTGAACCGGACATGGAGATTAAGTACATAACAAAAATTGGCAAGTCTATTAAGCACGATTTTACTAAAGACCTACCGCAATTATCAAGCTTCGTTACGGAAGAGGTACCAATTGAGTATGAGAGTTTAACAATTAGTCAGCTTAAAGATGAATTGCTGGATATACGTAGAAAATTTTCGGACTTACAAAGCGAATACATTGGCACTCTTAAAGAGCTTCTCGACTGCCGAAGGGAATTGAATGCTAAATAACAGTGCGATGTTACAACACTGTTACAACTTTAATATTTAAATAACTGATAATTAATAGGGCTTTATGAACCAAACGGGATCACTGGAAAAGCCTTCTCATTTTGAGAGGGCTTTTTTTATTGTCTCCAAAATTCTCCAGTTGAACCTAACTCACTTTTCCTTTTAAACCAACTCAATTATCAGACACAACAGCGATAGTTACAATGGATAATGACCTTGAGTTATATTTACCAAGGTATAATCTTTCCGAATCGGTCTACATAACGTAAGCCAGGCTTTCCTGCGTTACGGGCAACCACATCGACCACCAGCGGGATGCTTTCAGATACATCCAGCGATGCACTTTGGGTACCCATATCAGTTCTTACCCACCCGGGTGCAATCAGCAGCATCGCTCTGGAATTACCGGTATGGCGGGCCGCAAATGATTTAGCCAGCATATTCAGTGCGGCCTTGCTCGAACTATACAACTCCCAAAAAGCGCTAGCATTGGTTATACTGCCCAACTCGGAAGACATAAGCGCGATTACACCGTTGAACGTCAAACTTTCGTGAAATAGTTCAACCACGCGCATTGGGCTCAAGGCATTGGTGAGCATCATGTCTATAAAATCCTGCTCTTCAACCTGCAAAGGCGTTAACTCATTAGCACGGCTAATACCGGCATTCACAAAGAGTACATCTAACTTACGCCCCTTAAGCTTATGATGCAAAGCGCGGACGCTGTCCAAGTTTACTATATCTACCTGGTCTTGAATTTCCAGACTATCAGGGTATTGCTTGTGTAAATTTTGCAGCGCAGTAGATTGTTGCCTTACAGTGGCGATGACGTTGAAACCACGTTTGCAATATTCTTCTACCAGGGCTAAACCCAGTCCGCGGGAAGCGCCCACAACTAAAACGGTCTGTTTATTTTCCATAACAATAAAGCAATTTAAATCAAGATTAAATGTTTGGGATATTTGTGCAAAGCGGGTTTAGATGAGCTTATGCTGACAAAAGCCATTAAACGTTACTCAGCGCGCGAGAACAGCGCAGTTGCACTCATTCCGCCGTCGGCAACAATATTCTGACCGGTAATGAAAGACGAGGCACTCATGGCCAGAAAAGCAATAATGGCAGCCATTTCTTCGGCACGGGCAACCCGCCTTAAAGGTGTTCTACTCAATACATCCTGCGTTTTGCTTTCATTCAGGAGCATCGCCTCGGTGAGCGGCGTTTCGGTAAACAATGGCGAGAGGGCGTTAACCCTGATTCCGTCCTTTGCCCATTCTGCAGCGAGGCTTTTTGTTTACTGAATTAGTCCGGCTTTCGCCATCCCGTATGGCGAACCGGTTTGCACGTCCAGAAATCCGGCGACGGAGGCAACATTGATGATAGCAGGCTGAGCATCATTCACCAGTAACGGATGCAATACCCTGGATAATTCAAACGGAGCAATCAGGTTTACCTCTAAAACTCTCCGGTATTCTTCCGGTGTAAAATCCAATGTCGGTTTACGGATATTCATGCCAGCGTTGTTTACCAGTACATCCAGCGCTCCCCAATGCTCCTCTATCCAACTGATGACCTCCCGGCGATTTTCTGCATTGGCGATATCACTTACCAGGCCCGTTGCGGCCAGCCCTGCGTCGTGGAGTTCCTGTTCAAACGATACAATCTCTGCTTCGTTTCAGGCAGTAAAAAGCATCTCCGCTCCCAGCTTCAAGGTTTCCATGACGGCAGCGCGGCCAATGCCCTTAGTGCCGCCGGTAATCAATATCCGTTTGTGATTTAAATTCCACATGGTTAAAGGGTTTGGAGAACTTTCAGTATACCGGCAGGTTCGGCACGCTTGCGGTAGTCCGTATTCACAAAGGCGTATTTAATCAAGCCATCCGTACCTATGACGTAAGTTGCCGGTACAGGCAGTTCGTTGGTAGATACCCCATTGTAATTTTCCAGCTTGTGAAAATTATTGTAAATCTCAACCAGCTCTTCGTTTAGGCTGAAGGCAATACGGAATTGGCGTGCTACCTGGTTGTTATAGTCGGTGAGTACTTCAAACCCGAGGTTATTTTTCTCTGTGGAGCTTAAAGATTTATCAGGCAGTTCCGGCGAAAGGGCAACCAAGGTTGCGCCTGCCGCTTCGAACTGAGGTAAATAACTTTGCAGGTAGCGCAATTGAATGTTGCAATAAGGGCACCAACCGCCACGGTACCAGCTTAAAATTACCGGACCTTTTTGCAGCAAGGCAGATAGTTTTACTGGTTTATTGAGCGCATTGTACAGTTCGAAATCTGGCGCCCTATTGCCGGCTTTTAACGCCGTATGATTAACGGCCTGTATTTCTTTAATACCGTTTTCAAATTTATTTTGTAAGCCTGCGGGCGCTTTGGCATTCCATGATTGCTGGAAATCATCCAGCTCCGAGGCTAATGTGATGTTGTGTGTAGTTTCGGTAGTCATCTTGAGTATTGTTAAAAAAAATAAAAAGGGAGGCGATATGTACCTCCCGGGGATTATTATTAAACGGCAGCTGTTTCTAGTTTGGGAGCTAAAGGCCAGTCAACCGGGATATCTGTTAAGGCGTGCAGGTAATTGGTGATGATTTTATCGCCGATGATGATAACCACGTCGATAAGATTAGCTTCTGAATAGCCTGCTGCGAAGAAGTTTTCCAGTATTTCCGCACTTGCATGACCACGGTTTTCGGTGGTGCTTTTCACCAGTTTAGCCAATGCATCCAGTTTAGCGTCAAAACCGATGTTAGCACGGCGAATGTCTAATATCTGCTCATCAGTAAAACCGTTCATTTTGGCAAATTGGGTATGAGCGCTCAAACAGTACGTACAGCTATTTACCTGGCTTACTACTAAATTAATTACCTCACGCTCTTTGGCACGAATGGATGATTTTCTGTTTTGCAGGGCCAGGTAATCGCTTAAAGCGGTATCAGAGTGGCCGAAGATGGCGTATAGGTTAGGCACAAAACCTACCATACCTTTCAGATTATCAAAAATGGCCTGGTTAGCTGGTGAAACCTGTTCTCTGGTTGGGATGGCGAAATTTTTCATGATTTGATTTATTTAATTTTTGTTATTGTCTTTTTGACATTACAAAGGTGCAGCTAAGAGCAGGGCTAATGAATAGACAGACTTCCCGGCAGCATGTAATATCTACCCTATTGATTGATTTTCTTTCCGGCAATTCGGCTTGGTTAGATGGTTTGTTCAGGCCTCATCATAGGCTGAAGGTTTTGTGGACCTAAAAAACAAAGGTCTCCCGGATGAGGAAGACCTTTATATAGTCAAGTTATTATTGTTGCTTAGAAGATTTTTGAAGCACCGTCAAGCAGAACCAAAATGTAAACCTGGAAGCGTCAGCGGCAAAGTAAAAGAGGCCTATTTACGAGGCAATTGCCAAATCCATTTATTCATAGACAGATTATCATCTAAGTTTTTGAATGGCTTTAATTTGTTGCGTTTGAGCAATACAGAGGCGTAAAGACCGAAAAATCGATAATAGAGAGAGAGCTACGGTCGGCATGCGGCTATTGCCCGGCAGAAAGTAAAGGCATCTTGCCGCTTCTGAAATCTGACGGGGCGTAGCCGGTTTGTTTTTTAAAGAAGTTGCTAAAATAAGATGCATCATCATAGCCCAGGTCGTAGGCAATTTCTTTGGCAGAGTTATCGGTATACATGAGCAGGCGCTTGGCTTCCAGTATAATCCTGTCCTGTATTACTGCAAGCGGAGACTTATGGTTGTATAAAGCAAAGTAATTAGCCAGCGTTTTGGGCGATTTATTCAGCTGGTCTGCATAAAATTGCACTGAATGTTCTTTCCGGTAGTTGTTTTCCACCATCAGGTTAAACTTACGCAGCACATCCAGTTTATCCTCAGTCATGGCCTGCTCTTTTAGGTATTGTTTTTTGCCCAGCCGGGTAACAATGATAATGAGGCGCTTGAGCAGCATTTGCAGCATATCGCGCTGTATAGCATCTTTGTCCTCAAACTCATCGGTAAATACTTGCAGCAGCAGGTTAAACTTTTTTTGCTGCTGCTCATCCAAAGCGATGAACATGGTTTCGGCGGAGCCATAGAACAAGAAACCGACACAGCTCACCTCTTTATCATGGTCTACAATACAATAAAAGTTCCGGTTGTATTGCCAGGCAATAACCTGTTCAGGCCTTTCAAAAGTAAACGTCTGATTTACCATCAATGGCAAAATGGTTTGTGCAGGAAATTGGTGCCGGATGCCATCAATAGTCACTGCCTGCGCAGGTCCGTCATTCCAGGCAATAGTTAAAAACTTATCCTTCCGGTCTCGCTGAAAAAACAAGCGGTCGAAATCAGGTTCATGTATAATCAGGTGTAATTCGCCTCCGGAGATAGGGTCAATATAACTAAGCTTCATGTTCTTTAGCTGGAAGTAAGCGCAAATATAAAGCTGGATATCTTATTGAGGCGGACAGATGACTACCAACAAGTAATTTACCTTGTAAACAACGGTTATTCATATTTAAATTTTCAACCCCTTACCTATCCGATTTTTTCCCTCTTACCCGACGCAATGCTACGGTAGATGGCGTCAATCACCTTCATGTCTCTTAAACCCTCCTCACCCGGAACGCGGCTCTGTTTTTTCTGCATGACGCATTGGGCAAAGTCGTCTATTTGAAAAGCCTGCTGGTTGATTTGCGGAAAATTCATGGGCCCTTGCGGCGTAAAACCTTGTATACCATTATAAGCAAAGGCGGGTTTAAGACCATACTGACCTTTTTCGGCCGTCACATTCAGGTAGCCCCAGTTGTTATTGTAACTCGATTTTCCTTTAGTCATCAATCCGCCCGGAAATTCCAAATCCCAATAGATGGTCTCGTCCACTTCCTTAAACAGCTCTCTATTTGTTTTTTCTTCGGCCGCCTTTACAAATAAGGGTTCCATCCCGGTGCTGTACCGTGCGCCCTGAATAGAGTATATACCCATATCCATCAGAGCCCCGCCTCCGGATAAGGCTTTTTTTAACCGCCATGCATTAGGGTCGCCGCCATACCTGAACCCGTTGCCCGTGTCGATACCTGTTACCTTGCCATAAACCTTTTGCTGACCCAGGCGCATGAGCTCCTGGTTATGCGGCTCAAAATGCAAACGGTAGCCTATTGACAGCATCCGGTTTGCTTTTTTACAAGCGGCAATCATATCCGCACAATCGGCGGCGTTTAAGGCCATTGGCTTTTCACAGATGACATGCTTGCCGGCTTTAGCCGCACGGATAGTAAATTCTTTATGCATAGATACTGGCAGCACTACATAAACAATATCAATATCCTTGTTTTTGGCTATCTCGTCAAAGTTTTGATAGTTATAAATGTTACTGTCAGGAATCTTGTATTTTTTAGACCATTCATCAGCCTTTGATGGCGTACCGGTTACGATACCTGCCAGGTAGCAATATTTGGTTTGCTGCAAGGCGGGAGCTAATTGCCCGCCGGCATAACCGCCCAAACCAACCAGCGCAATGCCTAACCTTTTACCCTGGGGTAGTGCCATGGCCTGCAGGGAGCCAAAAGCGGAAGCTAAAGTGAGCGCACCGGTGCCGTACGACAATGTTTTTAAGAAATCTCTTCTGTTAAATGGTTTCGTTTTCATAGGTATGGTTTAAAGGTGCACGTGTGTTGTAGTCTCAGTTGCTTTCAGATTTTCTCGTCAAGCAGGATTATGTACTTTGCAGGCAATGCCAACAACGGCTTAATGTAAATATCCTTAAAAAATACTAGGCCTCTTCACTTTGTAACTGAATTTTTTCTTTAGACAGCAGAATATCTTTACCGGAAGAAACAGCCTTAAGCTTACAGCCTGAAAAGCAAGCCTAACTGGATGCTCTGCACATTTTTGGATACGCCGTTGAACCGGGTAGATTGCACCGCGCCCGAATCCAGGTACAGGTCGTCTACGCCGCTGCCGGTTTCAGCCCGGGAGGCCGTAGCGGTGAGCAAGATTGCCAGAAATGGCTTGAGTTGATAATTTACCGACAGCGCATTTTGCAGGTCATAGCCCTGGGCTTTTTGCCTAAAGCTTATCGGATGCTGAAAGGCATCAATCAAATTCCAGTCGGCAGTTGCCTGGTAAAATAGTTGCCCGTAGCTTAATTGGTTGTTCAGCGTCAATCGTTCCAGCAGACGGTATCTCAGGTTAACGGAAGCTACCACCCCGTGCCAATCTGTGCTATACACCGACCGCAAATTTCTCTCGCCGGGGACAGCATTTTGGTGGTCCAGTAAATAAAGTTCTTCCTGGCTTTTTTTGTAACCTGAACTAACGAATATGTTTAACCTGCGCCGGGAGAATAGCTCGTACCCCAACTGCAAGTGGCATCCGCGAAAATATCCTTCATCAGCATTCAGCTCGGCATAGTAAGACCTGCCGGCCTGGTTGTCCTGCCCGTAATCGCTGTCGGTAGCCCGGCCATGTTTTATAGTAGCATGGTACAGACCGCCTTGCAGAAAAAAACTGCGGAATAAGCGCAACTTAAAACCGCCGGTAACAACCGGACCGGTCAGGCCTTGCCACTTAACTTCGGAAAGTACGTTGGGCAACTGACCAGCCAAATTTCCGGCAATTGACCATTGCAGACCGGACGCCTGGTAACCACTGGTTAAAGAAAGCTCTAACAGGGGCGTTGGCTGCTGGGCAGAGACCCGGATACAACTGATGATGAGCAGCAGGCAGACAAGCGTAATTTTCATAAACGGCAATAATCCCGCCGGTGTTAGTGCCGGCGGGAATGTTTATATTATTGGTTGATGGCAAAGGCTTCCCAACCGGAAATTGATGTCCGGTTACAGGTCATAGCCTGCGTGCCGTTCTCGGACGAGATATAGCGCCCGTTATTTCCCCGGAAGGATATTTTACCATCCGCGTTTACCACCCAGTCAAATTTCTCCCAGTCGCCTATGGTTGTCCTGCTGCAGGTAATGGCCTGCGCGCCGTTCTCCGAAGACACATATTTGCCCTGAGATTGCAGCGCAATTTTGCCCGCGCCGGCATCCACCACCGTAAAAGTTTCCCAGCCAGAGGCAGCCGAGCGGGTACAGGTCATGGCCTGCGCTCCGTTTTCGCCGCTAACGTACATATTGTTAATACCTTTCAGCGTAACGTTCTGACCGATTGGAGCCGAACTTGAAGATGAAGCAGAGCCCGACCACTTAAAGGTAGCTGAGGTTCCGCCCGGAAGGCTGTAGGTGAAAGCCTGACTGCCCCATTTTACTTTAAACGAAACGGCCGAAGAGCTGGTGTTATACGCTAAGAGTACCTTGGTACCATCAGTATTGCGGAAAGCGGTAGTTTGGATACTGCCCGAGCTGTTGGAGCCAATGCGAACGGCGCCCGCCTGTACAAATTTAGAAACCTGGGCAATGATGTAATAGCCCACGTTCCGGGTAATTGAGCCGCCGTCAATAGTCAGTGCACCCTTAGACACCGAACTTCCGCCGGGCGTGTGCGGACCAAACTGGCTATCAGAGGCCAGGTTCCACTCCATTACCGTGCGCGACCAGTTATTAAGCGAGCCCAAAACCACATTCTGCGTATGCCACGAAAAGTCGCCGCCAAAATTGCCGTTCTTGTCGGTATACTGCTCGGTAAAATACACGTTTTTGCCGGTGGCATTCTTAACCGTGCTCATGGCCGAAATATTACCCTCGTACAAGTGAAAGGCTGCCCCATCCACATAGGTGCTGTTTTGAGCAACGTAGGTTGGATAATCGGTGTTGTTGCAGTTGTGGTCAAAGCAGATAATCTTGCAGTTAAATCCTGCGCCGCGCAGCTTAGGGCCAATGTAATCATTAATCAGACCGAGCTCATTCTCCTTGGTTAACAGCATGCTGGGTTC
>CAXYKR010000272.1:0-7735 GCA_964277815.1 uncultured Mucilaginibacter sp.
TGCCATTATGCGCATCCTTGCCGGTACCTGCAATTAGTGCATCACTCAGGTACCAGCTGCCTGTACCCAAGTTTACTTGTGCATGACTGTAACTGCTTTTACCGACAGATTCAAAATCTTCGGACAGTGCGGCATTCAGTTTGCCATCGGCGGCTAATTGGCCATTTTTCTTGTTGCGGTCACATCCCGCCAGCAATAAGAGCAGACCGGCAGCTAAGTAAAATTTAAGGATTGGTTTCATGGTTAAAGCAAGAACACTTCAAATGTAAAAAAGTGTTCTTGCTTTGAGTAAGGCAATTTTTAGATGATTGCCATTAAAGTGCCTTTAGGTAGGTACTATATTTTCTCCAGTTCGCTTTTAACAAAAGCTGCCAGTTCTTTAACATAACCGGCGC
Source organism: uncultured Mucilaginibacter sp. (assembly GCA_964277815.1). GTDB lineage: Bacteria > Bacteroidota > Bacteroidia > Sphingobacteriales > Sphingobacteriaceae > Mucilaginibacter. Next base: position 396 of record CAXYKR010000272.1, read on the forward strand.
TAAAATCAAATTGGATGCCTGCGGTTTCGTAAATCTCTTTAATGGTTTTAGTATAACCTAACTTCAAGGCATCTAAGTATTGTTGCAAACCTTTTTCCGGGCTTTCTTTATAGTTTTTCCAGACTGCAATGGCGCCTAATTGAGCCATGCCATATTCAATATAGTAAAACGGTACCTCGAAAATATGCAGCTGTTTTTGCCAAAGGTTTGCCTCAGCCTCGCGGTGCTCACTCCAGTCGATAAATCCAGCCCCAAAACGTTCATAAATTTGCACCCATGCTTCGGTACGCTGTGCATCGGTATGGTCGGGATTGGTATATAACCAGTGCTGAAACTGGTCGACAACGGCTACCCAAGGCAGTGTCTTTAAAACATCTATCAGTTGGTCGCGCTTAGCGCGTTTCAACTCCTCCTCATTTTCAAAATAAACGTTCCAGTTATCCATTGAAATCAATTCCATCGACATGGAGGCTAACTCGGCGACTTCACTGGGGCAATGCTTAAAATCGTTTAACTCTAAATCGGCAGTCAGGAACGTATGAACCGCATGCCCACCTTCGTGTACCATGGTGGTCAGGTCGCGGAAAGTGTTGGCCGAGTTCATAAAAATAAATGGTGCCCCCGTTTCGGCCAATGGATAGTTGTAACCACCTGGTGCTTTGCCCTTACGGCTTTCCACATCAAACAGTCCGTTAGCTTTCATGAGCTCCAGGCGTTCGCCGAGGTATGGGTTGATGCGGTTAAAACATGCTATGGATTTATCGACCAGGTCCGCACCATTTTGGAAAGGTTTAAGCGCTGGTTTGCCGGTAACGTCCACGTCCATATCCCATGGCTTCAAGGCTTCCAATTGTAAAGCCTCGCGACGTTTTTGGGCCTGTTCACGCAATACCGGCACTACCTCGGTTTCGATAGCCTGGTGAAAATTGTAGCAGTCTTGCGGGGTATAATCAAACCGGCCCAATGCCTGGAACATATAATCGCGGAAGTTTTCGAAACCGGCATTGCGTGCTACTTTATGGCGCAGCACCATCAGCAGGTCAAATAACTCATTAAGTGGTTGCTTATCCTGTAAGCGGCGGGCCGTAATTTTTTCCCAGGCCTCTTGGCGCTTTGCACGGTCGGTGGCTTTTAATATCGCAGCTGCTTGCTCTAAAGTAAGCTCGTTGCCGTTTATTTGTACAGACATTGCACCGGTGATAGATTGGTATTTTTGCTGCTCAACCTGTATTTGTGTTTGCACCGGAATATTCTCTTCGCGAAACAGCTCCAAAGATTTACGAATACTTCTCAGATAGATGAAGTATTTATCCTTATCTAACTTGTCAAGGTACTCGTTTTCAATCAGTTTTTTATTTAACTCATTGTTGCAAGGTGCAATTTTGGGCTCAATCTCAGTGGCAAAGTATTGGAAATTTTGCAGCAGTTCTTCGTTAGCAGTGTCGCAGGTCATGCGGATATAGCGCCAGGCAAAATCTTCTTCCAATGCGGCTTCCAGTTCGCTGCGGTCGTGTAACCACTGCTCTAAGTCAGCAACTGAATGAATCGGTCTTTCGGTTAATTCTTTAAACAACGGTTCGAGGTTCTCCCAATTAATTTCCAACTGAGCTGGGATGTATTTTCTTTCTTTCGCAGCAATCATATAAGATGGTTATAGATTATAGATGTGTAAACTAAAATTGAAAGCAAGCATTGAATTTGCCTGCAATCTTAATGTTGAATAAAACGGTCAATCAAAAAAAACACGGCAAAAACTACACTGGCGATGCCGTTGGTTGTCATGAAGGCAAAGTTTACTCTGCTTAAATCGTTCGGTTTAACCAAGCGGTGCTGGTATACTAGCATACTACAATAAACAGCAACACCCAGGTAATAAGCGATACCCACGTTGGTAAAAAACACCGGTAAAATCACAAAGATGGCTGATAGTACATGCAGGAAAACGGAGAGGTTTAAAGCCCTAACGGCTCCTAACTTGCTTGGTATCGAGTGCAAATTCTCGTTGCGGTCGAAGTCTTCGTCCTGCAAGGCGTAGATGATGTCAAAGCCACTAACCCAGCATACTACCGCTAAAGAGAAAAATATAGGCAATAACGCAAAATGACCTGTTACCACTAAATAAGCGCCGATGGGCGCTAACGACAAGCCTAAACCCAACACCAAATGACAAAGCGCTGTAAAGCGTTTAGTAGCGCTGTAACCCAAAACCACCAATAAAGCTATAGGTGAGAGGTAAAAACATAACAGGTTTATAAACCAGGTAGTTATCACAAACAACAGACAGTTAAGTAACGTAAAAGTTAACGCAGCTGCCGGAGTAATACGCCCTGCCGGTATATCGCGCACTTTCGTTCTGGGGTTTTTGGCATCAATCTCCCTGTCGAGGTAGCGGTTAAAAGCCATGGCCGAATTACGGGCAAAAACCATACACAAAAGCATAAGCACTAGTTTGGGCCATTGAAAGGTATACTCGGTGGTTGTTACTGCTAAAAAAAAGCCAATAAAGGCAAAAGGCATAGCAAATATGGTATGCGAAAAAGTAACTAACGAAAAGTATTTCTTCATGTCGGGTTAAAGACGTTTAAATCTCGTTGAAGTTTTTGTTTACAGAATCAATAAAGTTAAGCACTTCATCTTTGCCCAGCTTATTCTCAGACGAGGTGATAAAACACTGCGGAACTTCCTCAAAGGTTGCCATCAACTCTTTACGGAACTTGGCAACGTTCTGGTCTGTTTTAATGCTCGATTGCTTGTCGGCTTTGGTGAATATTAACACAAAAGGCAGACCCTTTTCGCCAAGCCAGTTGCAAAAAGCAAGGTCAATTTTTTGGGGCTCTAGGCGGCTGTCTATTAATACTAATACGCATTGCAGGCTCTCGCGCTTGTCCAAGTAAGTACGTATAAACTTATCCCAGTCTTCTTTTTTACTTTTAGATATACGGGCGTAGCCATAACCAGGTAAATCCACCAGATACCAGTCATCGTTAATTAAAAAATGATTGATAAGTTGCGTTTTACCAGGGGTTTGCGATGTTTTAGCTAAACCTTTTTTTGAAGTAAGCATATTTATCAACGACGACTTGCCTACATTTGAGCGGCCGATAAAAGCGTACTCAGGCCTGGTTGGCGGCGGAAGTTTAGAAACTTGCGTATTGCTGCATATAAATTCGGCAGATTTGACAATCATGATACAAAGGTAACCTTTGCAAATTATACTTTTAGTGTTTAAACACATAATGAATTATGAATGACTATCAGATACCTGCACAAACCCGCATTGGGCACGTGCATTTAAAAGTAAGCGACCTGCAACGTTCTATTGATTTTTACTGCGGCTTGTTGGGCTTTGGGCTGATGATGAAATATGGTTCGCAAGCAGCATTTATTTCGGCCGGTGGTTACCATCATCACATTGGCTTAAACACCTGGCATAGCTTAGGCTCCGGCCCTGCCCCCGAACGCGCCCCCGGCCTTTACCATACCGCTATCTTATACCCTGAGCGGAAAGATTTAGCGACAATATTACAGCGTTTATTGGATGCAAAATACCCACACATTACCGGCGTGTCAGACCATAGCGTATCAGAAGCAATATACCTAGACGACCCTGATAAAAATGGTGTCGAATTGTATTGGGACCGTCCTAAAGAACTATGGCCAACTGACCAAAACGGGCACTTGACCATGTTCACCCGCCAATTAGATATTCCTGACTTACTTGCTGAATTGAGCTAATATTTTAATTGATGAAACCTTCGTAAGTTACTGTATTATTGACGAATATTCTGTCTACTAATTTGATTATTACTTTTAGTAATGACTAAAATTTAAGTCATTCGCTAAAAATATTTCTCCAACTTGAGCCCATAGGTGAGCAATAAGTTTTCGCTTTGGGTGCGGGATATTTTGTTGTAGGACAAGCTGCCGTTTAAATTGAGCCAGTTGTTCAATTTAAAGCCTAAACCGAACGTAGAGCGGATAATGTAATCGTTACTGCGGGTAAGCGAGTTTTGCAAAAAGCTGCCGCTGTCTATAGTGACCAGGTTATTGATTAGAAAATGAAACTGCAGCCGTAAAGAATTGCGGTAGGTGTGGTATTGCTCGCGGATCGTGTCGCTGGTATTGATATCGCTTAGGTCATACAAAATACCATCGCTGATATTGAGGTAAGTATTTGGCTTATCGAGGATGCTGTAAGCGATGCCTGCTCCTGCCAGTAGCTGACTGTTAATTTTTAAAGAGTAGCTGGTATTGTAATTGGCTAGTCCCCAATAGTAGCTGTGCGGTATGGCTTTGTATAAATTAAAGTCGACCGACGATGAATAATCGTTGTTAGTTAAAGCATTGTTAGACCGGCCGTAAACCCAATTATTGGTTGCGTTTAACGCAATGGCTTTCTTTTTGAGTTCAAAACGCAGCCCATTATTGAGCAGGTACGAATTACCATCTCGTGCCCGGTTAATTGAGCCGGTAGAATTGTAAATGACGTGGTAGTTGGTAGTATCGCTAAACTGAGCCTTTGCAGCAAAGCCAGAAAGCAATACACTTAAGAAAGAAAAATACTTGAACATAAGTGTGCAGTGCGGTTGCCTAAAACTGACAACCCAACTGCACGCATTGTTTGTATTATTTCAGATTGATGGCTTTGATTAGCCCAGCATCATTAAATCTTCATCATCGGTCAGGCTGAGCTGGATGTTCTCACTTCCGGCAATTCCTTCAATTGAGCCTTGAATGTGTACGGCGCTTAACAGTACTTTTTCCAGTTGCTTTTCGCGAATCTTCCATAGTTTTTCCATGGCCTCGCGTTCTTTGTGTATAGACATACGCATGCTGGTAAAGCCCTCGCGCAAAGCCTTCCATTGTTCGTTAAACTCGCTGCTGGTTAAGTAATCATACAACAGGTGCATCTTATCGCCTTTGCCCTCTTGCGCCCTAATAATGGCCGAGGTTTTTATCACGCAATCGCGCAGGATAAACGAAACCGCTTTTACTTCGGCAAACGAGCAAATCCATACACCGTCGCGTTCACCAAAGCAGTCCATATCGCGTGGGTAGCATTGGGTTACAATAACGGCAACATCGGCGCCAATGTGGCGCATGTCTTTTTTCAGCTTTTCAATCCAGTCGCCGCCAAATTCTTTAGTGCGTTTACATTCGTAAATAATTTTGCCACACTCCTGTCCAAACTGGTTTCTAACGGTCTGTACACAGTCTGCTCCGCGGATGCCTTTACCAACTTCATTCACCATATCAAAAGGGAAATAGCCGCGCAGCAGTTCTTCTAAAATCAGTTCCTGTACTTCGCCCTGTAACTGCATGGAGCCTTGTTCGACTTTACGTTTCATCTCGTCGGCCAGTTTTTTCTGGTCGTCCAGCTGTTTTTCCAGTTCTTTCACTTTAAACTGATATTCGGTATCGCGCATGGCAAAGCGCTCGGCCTCCTGCTTGCGGATGGTTTCTGATAGAGTGTTACGCTGCTCCTGTATACGGCGCTCCAGGGTTAATTCTAGTTCTTCTTCGCGGCTTTTCAGCATCCGCTCTTTCTGCATAAATTCCAGTTCTTTTTGCCGGGCGGCACGCAGTTTTTCTTCCGAATCTTTTACCGAGTTTTCGAGCATACGCAACTGGTTGTCTACGTCAGCCTGGATAGATTTGCGGAGCGATTGCTCGATGGCTTCCTGCATCTGGCGTTTTTCTTCAGCTAACCGAAGGTCAAACTGCTGCTGCTGTTGGCGCTGTTTGGCTGCAAACTCCTCTTCTTTCTTCCTGAACTCGTCCTCCTTTTGCTGCGTATATTGCTGCATTTTAACACGAAGTTGCTTCTTATACTCTTCAGTCATCACTTCCTCAATCGGGAAACCATGATTACAATTCGGACACTTAACCTCTGTCGCCATACTTATGCTTTTAGCTTTGCGTATTAAACCGGTTAAAGGTAAAAGTATTTTTGCTAAAAGTTTAAGCAAAGATTTACACACCCTAAGCAACTTTATTAACAATTAAACAATGCTTACAGCGGAAAAATGAAGTTTAACGTACCATGATATTTATCCAAAAAATCCTTCTGGTAAATTGAGTTTAACTACGCTGGATTCACCTATCTTAAGCTGACCTTTCTCATGCTGCGAAAATATTTTGTGTAAACTGTAATTTTAAGTACACTCGTACATCTAAATCAAAAATGCTTTAAACAAACAGCACCATGCAAAACCACGAAATAGACTACCGCATATTTGGCGAAGAAATGCAATACGTTGAGGTTGAACTCGACCCCAATGAAACAGCCATCGCCGAATCAGGCGCTTTTATGATGATGGACGATGGCATACAAATGCAGACCATTTTTGGCGACGGAAGTCAGCAGCAAGGCAGCGGCATCATGGGTAAATTATTCAGCGCCGGTAAGCGTTTACTGGTGGGCGAAAGCTTGTTCATGACGGCTTTTACCAACGCGGGCTACGGCAAAAAACGCGTAAGCTTCGCATCACCCTATCCCGGCAAAATCATCCCGCTTAATTTAATGCGTTTGGGTGGTGCCGTTATTTGCCAAAAGGATGCTTTTTTGTGTGCAGCCAAAGGTGTAGCCATTAATATTGAGTTTCAGCGCAAGTTGGGTACCGGCTTATTTGGCGGCGAGGGTTTTATTATGGAGCGTTTGCAGGGCGATGGCATGGCCTTTATGCATGCTGGTGGCCACGTGTTTGAACGTGAATTGCAACCCGGAGAACTGATTAAAATTGACACCGGATGTTTGGTAGGCTATACAGCGGGCGTTAACTTCGACATACAATACATTGGCGGTATACGTAATAAAATATTCGGCGGCGAGGGTGTGTTTTTCGCTACATTACGCGGTCCGGGTAAAGTATGGATACAAACCTTACCGGTAAGCCGACTAGCCAGCCGTATCTTAAGCTACGCATCGCCGGGTGGCCGCAAAGAAGAAGGCAGCATATTGGGCGGACTGGGCAATTTGCTCGACGGCGACGGTTATTAAAAATTACATTGATTGAATAAGCCGTAATCTTGCAGACAAAAGCAAGGTTGCGGCTTTTTTATGAACGGGGCTCAGCCTGCTGAGCCTGGCGTAATTGCTGTTTCAGCTCCTGAATGTTTTCCCGGGCCTGGCGGTTTTCCAGATAGAAATAGATGGCAGCTGCTAAAAATATCTTACTCAGAATAAACACGGCCGCAAATACCCATCTCCAAGCCTTGTGTATACGCATGTGTGTATTTTGTGCGTCTACTTCAATGTAAGCGGGTTGTGGTGGTGCTTGTTGCTGGTAATGATGCGTGCGGTCCTGGTAAGGTTGCGGTTGCTGCGGTGTGCGTAAAAT
>CAXYKR010000273.1:0-3883 GCA_964277815.1 uncultured Mucilaginibacter sp.
CCTCCAGTTTAAACTGGTAAAATCTGAAACCCACGGTGGCTACGCCGAAAGTAATGTGCGTAGCGTCAGACCAATGGTGGCTGATGGGCGCATCAGGGTTACCCATGGCCGATGGACGGTGCATAAACGCTACCGGCCCCAGTGCAGGCTCGCCGGGGTAACCAACGTATATGCTCAGGTCGGTATTTTTAGTGAACGCGTAGGCATAACTGGCCGATAGTTCGCTAAATAAATCGTGCGGGTGCTGGCGGTCAATCAGCGGGCTGCCTTTCCAACTTTCGCCGGTTTGGAACAACAGCGGATAGCCGCGGCCGCCTTCGGTAACCGGGTCTAATGACATCATCAGGTTTAAATGCAATAATCCCTTTTGGCCCACTTTGCGTTGGGCCATGCCCATAAACCAGTTCGGTGCATCAAATTTGCTGTCGCCACGGCTGCCTTTGTTAAACAAATCCTGCTTGGTGTACCTCAGGCTAACATTGCCGTGCAGCATATAACTCCACTTTTTTCCGTGCAGCATAACCCCGTACATTGGCGATGCATCAGGAAGCCAGCCCGTGCCTGAGCCGTTTCTGGTCATGGGTAAATTGAGCGATTGTGAGTTGCTCATCATCATCATGCCCATGTGTCCGCTCATAGCTGTATCAGTCATACTCATGCCCGGCATGTTTTGCATATTGTGCTGCATGCCCTCATGGTGCTGGTATTTTTTAGGTTGGGATGTCTTTTTTGCAGTGGTATCGGCATGATGGTGCATCGTCGAATCATGCATTTTCATGGGCTCCTGAACTTGCGCTTGCAATGCTCCGCTAAGAAGGGCAATTGCTGCAAACCATAATTTTTTGCTCATATGTTCTTATTTCTTAATGGCGAAAACCATAAATAGTTATTCAATAAACAGGCGTAGAAACATGCCAAATAATGCATCTTATCCGCGCAGTTTTAGTTTAATGAGCAGAAGAGCAATACAGACTCACTCCGCTGCTTCAATCGCGCAGAAATCAAATAAGTATAGAGCGAAATTTTAAATATAAAGGTAGACTGACTTGCCCGGGCGGGCCGGTAGCCCGCGGGTAGTAGTTAGATGCGCTTACAGTGTAAGAAATGCTTGTGTGATCAAATAAACCCGTCGGCAACAAAATTGCAGGCTGAATTAGTTCGTCATGAGCAATGGGCGAAACGTTTTCGCGCACCAGGTACATGCCATGCTCCCGGCAGCATCTGCAATCCTTGCCTGCACCGCATTTGCTTTTTTTGTGATGTGGCTGATGCTGATGCGGCACGTGCGCCATTGTATTACTGCCAATGACTTTTTGTGTATGGCCGTGCGGCGCCTGTTCGGCTAAGGCATCAGCAAAAAACATTTCGGATGTACAATGCACCAAACAAGCAAAGGCTCCGGTTGACAACAGGAGGTAGAATCCAGCCAGTATAAATGCATTGATTTTCCGCATCTTATACATAATTACACAAGTGTTGTGCTATTGTTCTTAACAACTTTCTAATTTTTTGCAAGATTGCCTGCCCGGGCTCTTTAAAATAAGCAAGGCGGCATCAGTAAAAATGCAGACTTTAAAAACTGGCCGAAAAACTCAAACCTAATGCACCGTTTTGATAGGACGGTAACAGCAAGGCCGAATGCATAAGGTCTTTACGTTTCATGCCATCAGTTTTTTCGGCTTCTTTGCTTTTAAACAGTGCATTGCGGATGTAGGGGTAAAGCAGATAAGCGCCTTTGGTAGCCAGAATGCCAAAACCGGCACCGGCAATCACATCGCTCAGCCAATGGTCCTGGTGGTAAATACGAAACACGCCGGTAGTGGTGGCAAAGGCGTAGCCCAGTACCGAGTAATAAACCGATTTGCCGCCAAGTTCTTGCGCCATAAACTCGGCACCTGCAAAGGCGTTGGCCGTATGGCCTGATGGGAACGACAATCGGTCGCTGCCATCGGGGCGCAGTCGGTGGGTGGCGTGTTTAAAAGTATACAAGGTTGCCCCGAGCATACCCTGAGCCATTACGTAAATCAGTGTACGGTCTACAAAAGTATTTTTGCCATGCACGCCTACCAGGTTTAAGCCGTAAACCAATACAGGCGGGGCGTACTGAAAATAATCTTCAAAATGCTTCCTGAAAACAAAATTGTGTTGGTCGGCTTCGTGGTACACATACCGGTCTACTCGCCGCAGAGGTTTTAGGTAAAAGGACGCCGCACCATAACCCACCAAGGCAGCCGGAGGTATAAGTGACAATGCCTTGCTATGCAAATGCTGCACCGTGTCGGGTGCGGTAAAAAGGTCTTTTTTAAGCGTATCAACAATGTTTTTAGACGTGGTATCGGTATTGGTTGTTTGGGCAAAGCTGCAAACCGACGTTTACGACAGGGCAATGGCGATGAGTATGTTTTTCACGGTATATTATATTATAGATGTATGCGGTACATAAATAAGCAGGTAATCTGTAGGAATTCTGTTTTTTGCTCCGTATGTATTAATTAATTAGATATTAAATACGGGTTATATTTTGATGAAGTTGCGAGGTTTATCTTCGCTCTATCCGGTTGATGGGCCAGAGTATACTCGACAGTTTTAAGCTTATGCTTTCTTCCGCATATAAACGTTATTCCTTAATGCGGCAACCTGTTTCTTACCAAACCATACAGATAGGTACCGCCGAGCGCACCGATGACGACGATAATCATAGTGACAAAACCGTAACCAATGTTTACAAACATGGGGCCGGGACAGGCACCGGTTAAGGCCCAGCCCAAGCCAAAGATCAATCCTCCCAATATGTATTTGGTCCAGCTTTTATCTTTATCGGGTATGGTGATGGGATTGCCCTGCGAATCTTTGATGTGGAAACGCTTGATGAGGTAAACGAAGAGAATACCTAAAACTACTGCCGTGCCAATGATGCCGTACATGTGAAACGACTGAAACCTGAACATTTCTTGGATGCGATACCACGATATGGCTTCTGATTTGGCCATGGTGATGCCAAACACGATACCGGCGAGTATAAATTTTAATCCTTTCATGGCTTAAAAAATGAGGGGTAAGAGTAAATGAGTCATGATGAGGCCGCCTATAAAAAAGCCGATGACGGCTACCAGCGAGGGCAGTTGCAGGTTGGACAAGCCGCTGATGGCATGCCCGGATGTGCAGCCACCCGCATACCGCGAACCAAAACCCACCAGCATACCGCCGGTTAGCATCAGCAACACGTTTTTTACCGACAGCGCATTAACGCCAAATAATTGGCCGGGATTCAGCTGCCCATCGAAATGCATGCCCAGATTGCTTAAATCTTTAATGGTAGCGGCTGATAGCTGCAAAGGAGCACCGTTATTTAACAGCGTGGCCGAGATAAATCCGCCGATGATAGAACCCATCAAGAATAGCAGGTTCCAACGCTGGGTCCGCCAGTCAAAATTAAAAAATGGCACACGCTTGCCAGCGCCGGCTATGGTACACATAGTACGCAGGTTTGACGAAAATCCGAACGATTTTCCAAAATATAGCAGCGCTACCATAATCAGGGCAATGGCGATGCCCGAGGTGTACCAGGGCCAGGGTTGTTTCAGTAATTCGAGCATGAAATTTATAGTAATTAAATTTTAGTATTGCGGTTTGTGGTTAGGCCAGGCGTTGATGCCTCCGGCCAGGTCGTAAGCGGTTAAGCCGGCTAATTCCATCAGTTTTACGGCACTGCGGCTGCGGCGACCACTGCGGCAAAAAACAAAGTAAGCGTTGGTCTTACTTAATTTCCTGATGTTCTGTTCAAAGTCGTCAGCAAAAATATCCATATTAAGCGCGTCCTTAATGGTGCCAAGGGCAAATTCAGGTGGGGTACGTACATCTACCAGCACCGCGTTGGGTGTGC
>CAXYKR010000274.1:0-13898 GCA_964277815.1 uncultured Mucilaginibacter sp.
TCAATTTCCGGTTTATTTTTTCTTTACGGCATTCTTAACAGTCATTGGGTACAAAATAAATTTGCCGTTATTTTATGTGTATTTACTATCGCTCATAGCTATATCGGCATTAAGCTTCAGCTTTATCGAAAAGCCTTTGCAAGAGAAAATTAAGGCAATAAAATTTAATTAGTTTAGGTTGCCGGCAATTGGTGCGGCAATTAATATAACATGAATATAATTATTTACAATATCAACAGCTTTGGCGGCAACTACGAATATGCTAAGTATCTATTCGAAGCATATCAGAATAACCCCGAAGTAAAATCGGCTACTTTATTAATGCCCGAGAACGCCGTTTATAATAAGCCTGGTGTTTTAAGAACGCTTTGTACCGATTTGCCAGCTACGCAAAATAAGCTTTTTAAAAAAATACATTATTTATATCGCAGCCTGATTAATCCATTCAGGCTGCTCTCGTTTTTAAAAAAGCAGCCGTCTTCGATAGTCATATTTAATGATTTTGACCAGCGTACTGCCTGGTTTTGGGCGCCGTTTTTTAAGCCTCTTAAAAAGAAACACAAATTTGCCGTTATTTTGCATGATCCTGACCGCGACAAATTTTTTTCTATCAAGAGCCTGTCCGAAACCAGCATGAGTTCTATCATGGCTTTTATGGATGTGGCTTTCTTTCACGGTTTTTTACCTGATAAACCTTATTATAATTATCCTTTTAAAAGGGTAGATATACCGCATGGCATATACGACGATACCGAGATTGATAATGTGATTTACCAACAGGTTAAGCAAGAGGCGGATGGAGATAAGATCATCGGTATTTTGGGCAACATCCGTGATGAAAAAAACTATAATGTAGTCATTGACGCTTTAGCGCATTTAAGTAACATCAAATTACTTATTGCAGGCAAAGCTGCGCATTCAGGTATTTCTTCAGATATCTACAAACAATATGCTGCCGAAAAAGGGGCAAGCCACAAAATCCTCTGGCAAGAAGGGTACTTAAGTCAGGGAGCTTTTAATGCCTGCATAGCTGCATGTGATATAGTTTTATTATATTACAAACCCTCTTTCACCTCACAAAGCGGCGTTTTAAATACCATTGCCCCTTTTAAAAAGAAACTGATTATATCTAATGCTGAAAGCTCATTAAAAAAATCAGTTGAACAGTATATGCTGGGTAGGGTGTTACCGCATGATCAGCCAATTTTGTTGGCAAAAGCTGTCGAAGAATTGTTACCTTTATCTGACGATCATTTTGCTGCCAACTGGGACAATTATATTGCTAATTCGAGTTGGCAAAAGCACGTTTCCATTGCTGTAACAGCATTTAAATAGTACTGCATGAATATCAAATTGTGGGGAGGGGCTTTCCTCAATTATTTTTACAACAACCTGCTCACGCACTTCCCTTCGCATTTTTTACGAAAAGCATTTTTACGGCTTTTTAACAAAAAGATTGATCGTAGTGCCGTTATTTTAATGCATAGCCGCTTTTTAAACTTTTGGGAGATAGAAATAGGCGAGCGGGTAGTAATCAACCAATATTGTTTGATGGATTGCCGTCGGTTTAAAATAAAAATAAAAAACGACACTGATATTGGTCCTTATACTAAAGTTTGGACTATGGGACATAAACCAAATTCCGAAACCCATGATGTGTATGGGGGTGATGTGGTTATTGATCACCATGTTTGGATAGCCTCTAATGTTACCATTTTGCCTAATCTCGTGATCAATGCCGGGGCTATTGTGGCGGCTTCAGCAGTAGTGCACAAATCAATTGCTCCATTAAATATTGTTGCAGGCAATCCTGCCACTTTTATAAAAGAAAGGGATAATCCTTTAACTTACAAGTTAAATTATACTCCAATATTAGAGTAATAGGTAATTGGCAGATAATTGATTAGGCGTTAGATTCTTCATAACTTGAAAAATGGATAGAAGTCTTGTACATTTTTTTCTTTTTGCAAACTTCATTGTTGCTATCATATACTTTTTGCGCAAAAAGAACGAGATTCCGTTTTTTCTGGCTGTTTTTAACCTGATGGTAGAATACCGTATACTGGCTCTTGAAAGTGGCAAAAGCATTTTTGTGTTTTATGATTACGGTATAGATTTTATATTCAATATGGAATATGCTTATATAGCCAGTGGGCTTATTACTTTGGGCACTTCTATAATGATGTACAGTTATATGTTGTTCTTTAAAACTCCGGTAAAAAGTATTAAGGATAATGATCAGTTGTTGAGTGTCTTTGTTGATAAAAATAAGAAGACTATCATTATCGGACTCTGTTTTTTCACCTTACTTACCGTCGCATTGTCTGGCGGCAACGCGGGAGCATATAGTTATCTTACCAGGCTGGGCAATACATCTTTCATTCTATTACTCTTTTTGGTGGTGTTATTCGGAAAAAAAACTACCGGATTTATGAAACTGATTTATGGGCTTCTATTTTGTTTTCTGGCCTATCTTACCTATGGTACAGCGCTCAGGTTCCAGTTTTTAGGTTGGATTATACCTATTGGCTATTTCCTGGTCCGAAACGTTAAACCCGGTAAAAAGATTGTGCTTGCTTTCAGCGGTATATTTGTTATTCTCATTGTGTTTTCGTTAGCGGGCGCAATGCGTCAAAATAGTGTGAGTGATTTGACTCTTGGGCAGATGTATGATTTGAGTGTCGATCGTATGCTTGTTGCTGATGATATAAACTTTATCGATGGGTTTATGATGCTTTACCAAGTATATCCCAAATTGCTCGATTATGATTATGGATTGCAGCACATTGCGATATTTTTGCGACCCATACCCCGGTCGCTTTGGCCCGGAAAGCCTTTGGCCAGTTGGGTTCGAAACTATCAGGCTAAGTATAACAACGGTGTAGTATTAGAGTCGGCAGGTTTTTCACCCACTATTTGGGGCGTATTTTACTCCGAAGGAGGGGTTGTAGCTATAATTATTTTCAGTGTTTTTTGGGGGTGGTTTTTGGGGTTTTTATATCGAAAGTTTAGCAGTTTCAAGTCCGATTTATCTTATTTGTTAATAGGCATCCTGCTTGCCTCGCTTATACCGGTTTTCAGAAGTGGTGATATGGCCGGCGATTTTTCTATTGTTTTGATGAGTTTTTGGCCAATTATTGTTTTTGTAAGATATTATAAAAAGTTTGTTGAACGCGAGCTTAAACTTGAGCGCTTAAAAACATTAGCTATAAAATGAAGCATAAGGTTATTTGTGTTCATATAGGTGCCAGGGCACACTATTTGATACCTAAGGCGCTGCAATTAAAAGGTAATTTAAGTTATTTAATTACAGATACCTGGATTGCTTCTGCGGCAGTTAGATCGCGTTTAGCCGGTAGTCCTGTTAGGATGGTTAAATCTTTCGCCAGCAGGTATTCGGCTGCTATTCCTGCAAACGCAGTAAAAAGTTTTAGCTTTAAGTTTTTAGCCATTGAGGTTATGCTCAGAGCTAAAAGGTTGAAAGGATGGGATTTAATTATCGCCCGTAATAATTATTTTGAAAGCATTGCCGAAAATATATTCAGGAAATTACCCTCAACTGATTCCGTTTTAGGTATTAGTTACACTTCACACAAAGTTTTTAAAGTAGCCGGACAGCGTAAGCAAAAAAAGATTTTATTTCAGATTGACCCTGGTTTAAAAGAAGAGCACATTGTAGCAGATATTGTTGCACGCTACGGCGATGTTTATACCACGAACTGGGAGCCGGCTCCTGCAAGTTACTGGAACGCCTGGCGCGAAGAATGTACCATGGCTGACGTAATTATGGCCAATTCGATTTGGAGTAAGGATGCTTTGATTGAGGAAGGTATAGAAGAACAAAAAATAAAGGTTGTGCCGCTGCCCTTTCAAATCGAAAAAAAGCATAATGCGTTTAAAAAAGAATATCCTGTTGCTTTTAACAAAGAACGTCCGATGCGTTGCCTGTTTTTAGGCACACTTACCTTAAGAAAAGGCGTACATATTGTTTTAGAGGTTGCTTCCAGATTGGTTAATGCGCCGATAGAGTTTATAATGGTAGGGCAAAATGAGTTGGATATGAAGTTGCTGGATAAGCCTAATGTCCAGTATAAAGGTGTTGCTTCAAGGGCTGACACAGATGCCTACTATCAAAGCTCTGACGTATTTTTGTTTCCTACATTATCTGATGGTTTTGGTTTAACACAGTTAGAGGCCATGGCCTGGCAACTGCCAGTGATAGCCAGCAAGCATTGCGGCGAAGTGGTGGTTAATCAGGTTAACGGGCTGGAGCTTGATACCTGCGATGCTGACACGTTAGAAAAAGCGCTGATGTATTGTTTGGAGCATCCGGAAACTTTGAAAAAGACAGCATCTAATTGCCTGGAGACTGTAAAACAATTTAGTCTCGAAAACTTTGCCGATAGCCTGGCCAAATTAACAGAATAATAAAATCGGTATTGCCTGATGATTAATAAGCCCTCACTCACTTTTTACACCAATATTCCAACGCCCTACCAGCTATCGTTTTTCAACGAGTTGTCAAAGCTTTTTACGCTGACAGTTGTGTACTACTCTGCTACAGAAAGTAACCGCGAATGGGACTTTAACCTGAACTTTGATTATAAAGTTGTGGTTTTAGAAAACAATGGCATAGCCAAAGCAGTACAAAAAAAGATTGTTGATTTTCACTTCAGCTGGCAAATATTTAAAACCGTTTGGAATGATAAAAGCGAGAACATCATTGTAGGTGGAAGCTATTGGATACCTAACGGCTTTTTTGCGTTATTATTAAGTCGTATTAAAGGCAAAAAGGTAGCTTACTACAGCGAGCCACTGTTTGAAGTAAAGGGTAAAATAAAGTATGCGGTTAAATGGTTGATGTTGCGGATACTGACATTAACCTGTAATGCTATATTTTGTATTGGCCGCAAGGCCGCCCGCTCTTTTGAATCTTTCGGTGTCAATACACCTAAATTTATCATTCCGTACAACATTAACAGCAAAGAGTTTATCAACATAAATGACGGAAAAAAGAGGGGGTTTATTGAACGCTATAAACCCAATGGCGAAATAATTATCTTATCCTCCGGCTCGCTGATTGAGCGTAAAGGGATGGATGTACTGATTGCTGCTTTCACCCAGATTAAGCGGGATGATGCACGACTGGTTATCATTGGAGACGGTTCTCAAAAAGCCGAACTTCAGAAGCTATGTGGTACAGATAGCCGGATTATTTTAGCCGGTTTTCAAAAACCTGATGATATTCCGTACTTTTTTGCCATAGCCGATATATTTGCTTTTGCGAGCCGTTACGACGGTTGGGCCGTAGTGATAAATGAAGCTATTGCCGCCAACTTACCGGTAATCAGCAGCGACCATGTTGGTGCAGCTATTGAGTTAATTACATCACCCGAATTGGGTATAGTTTGCAAGTCGGGCAGCGTGGAGGATTTCAAAAATGCGATGCAAGCCTTGATTTTTGACGATGCCAGAAGATTGGAAATAAAGCAGTCGTCTACGCAGCTCATACCTCTAATATCGTCAGACTATTATGCCGCAAAGGTTTATGACATCTTTACCTGCCAATTAGCCTGATTGCACATTTCTACACTATGAAAGTATTATTGATAGGCCCTTTTCCGCTCCCAATTGATGGGTGCTCGTATGCCAATAAGATATTGCAGCAAAATTTTGTGGCCCAGCATGTGGCTCACGATACGGTAAATACCAACACATCTGTTATCTCATCTAAGCAAGGCAATAAGTTTTCGTTTAAGAAAGCTTTTTCTTTTATACCGGTTTACCTAGGGGCATTCAAGATTTTTTCGAATGACGTAGTTTACCTGACGCCCGGACAAACTTTTTTTGGTATCGTCAAATACTCTCCGTTTATATTGTTGTGTATACTGCTTAATAAGCCCTACGTAGTTCATGTACATGGTAATTATCTGGGTAAGCAATACCAGTTACTAACCGGTGTCAAAAAAAAGATATTTCACTTTTTACTATCAAGATGTGCTGCAGGGATTGTGTTATCAAAATCGCTGGTGCATAACTTTGATGGCTTATTGCCGCTTGATAAGGTTTTTGTTGTAGAAAATTTTGTGGATGACACGCTATATATGAGTATCCCACAAAAATGTACAGATAAGCTGGTGATTATTTACCTGAGCAATTTAATGCGCGAAAAGGGTATCCTCGACGTGTTAGATGCGCTATCGCTGCTGCAGCAAGCAAATATTCCTTTCGAGGCTACTATAGCCGGCTCTATGGAAGTAGGCATCAAGCCAGAAATCGAATCGCGATTGCAGAGCCTGGGATCTTCAGTAGCATATGTAAATACTATTACCGGTGATAAAAAGAAACAGAAGCTACAGGAGGCCAACGTGTTTATATTGCCTACTTACTATAAAATGGAAGGGCAGCCCATATCGTTGTTGGAAGGCCTGGCTACCGGAAACATCATCATCAGCACGCAGCATGCAGGCATTCCGGATATCATCAATGAAAGGAATGGCTACCTGGTAAAACCACAATCGCCGGCAGAAATTGCTGATTGTTTGAAGTGCATCAATCTCGATATTCCTGGCAACATTGAAAAGTTTGCTGGATACAATAGAAGTTATGCAGCTACCACATTTACAGAAAAAAGATTTTTCGAAAATATTTATAAAGTACTAAACCTTGTGGCCAGATAAGCCAACGAAAAATCTTTTAAAAGCTATGGGCAAAGCCAACAGTGTGAAGTTTAAGGTATTATCATTTATCGCCATGATAATGATTATCTACTTGCACTCCTACAATCTGACAGTTAAATTTAACGGTGCGGATGTATTTATTGAAAGAAACTACAACAGCTTTGTGCAGGTTTTTATATCAGACGGAACTACACGTATAGCTGTTCCTTTATTTGCAGCCATATCGGGTTTTCTGTTTTTTTATAATTTCGAACCATCAGTACAAGGCTTTTTAAATAAGTACAAAAAAAGATTTAAAAGTCTGTTCATTCCTTATATTTTGTGGTCGGCCTGGGGGCTATTGTTCTTTTTTATCTTACAAACGTTGCCCCAAAGTCGTCGGTTTTTCAATAGTACGTTAATTGAGAACTACGGTTTAGATAAATTATTGGTATTGTTGTTTTGGGATCCATTACCTTATCAGCTTTGGTTTGTGCGAGATTTGTTGATACTGGTTTTGTTGTCGCCAGTCATATATCTAATTTTACGTTATCTTAAAACAGTTGGTGTACTGCTGTTTTTTTCAATTTGGCTTTTGGATTTTAGTCTGTTAACGTTAAAACCAGACACATTTTTCTTTTTCTCGGTTGGAGCTTACCTCTCGTTTAACGCACAAGCATTTTTGCAAAGTAAGTTTCCTGATTTAGCAAAAGTTGCGTTGATACTTTACATAACACTACTGATTATCAAAACTTGGTTTTTTCAAATTAACTATACCCCAGCCTTCGCACCTTTCCTGTTAAAAGGTGCCATATTATGTGGTGCCTTTGCTGCGTGGTATTTATATGATTTGCTATTAAAAAATAGAGATATCAGTAACAGCAGATTTTACCAGTTTTCTGGTTATTCATTCTTTTTATATGCTTTTCATGAGCCGGTACTTACCCTGTTTAAGAAAGGTACAGTGGCTATTATTGGCAAAAGTCAGTCAGCATTGTTTGCCAGTTATTTGGTTTTGCCATTAATTGTTATTGTGCTGGCATTAGTAGTAGGCACGATTTTTAAAAAATATATGTTTGGCTTTTACAGTCTTCTAACTGGTGGACGCTAAAAACGATACTTACTCAATACTATGAAAACAGACTTATCTAAATTTGATACCGGAAATTATAAAGTAGGGGCCGGAAAGCTCAAGGTATTGAGCTGGTATCTGATTAACAGCTATATGTTCAATAGTCCGTTGCCTTGGCCAGGTAAGTTAAAGCTGTCTATCCTGAGGGCTTTTGGTGCTAAGGTAGGTAACGGTATTGTGCTCAAGCCCGGTGTGCGTATCAAAAATCCGTGGCGTTTGAGTATTGGCGATAATTGCTGGATTGGTGAGTCGGTTTGGATTGATAACCTTGAGGATGTAACGATAGGCGCTAATGTTTGTCTTTCGCAGGGTGCCATGCTGTTAACCGGTAACCACGATTATACCTTACCTGATTTCCCGTACCGTTTAGGCAAAATTGTTTTAGAAGACGGTGTTTGGATTGGTGCGCAAAGCGTAGTTTGCCCAGGGGTAACGTGCCTGTCGCATGCTATTTTAACGGTAAATTCGGTAGCAACAAAGTTGCTCGAACCTTACAAAATATACGCTGGTAATCCGGCTGTATTTGTAAGAGACCGTAAATTTAAAAGCAACGAAGTAGCTGGTTTATAAAAAATCGAAAGGTAAGATTATTAATAAGGAATGGTACTTTATCTAATAAAGAATTAGACTTTATTTCTATTTAATAAGCTGATGTACTTCAGTGCTCACAGCTAATTATTGGGAAAGTACAAATTCATCAACAGCCTATAAAAGTAAAGGGCTTAGTTATTTAACTAAGCCCTTTACTTTTATAGGAGATACTGTGTTTAATTTTTAGAAGTTGAAGTTATAAGCAACACGTAATACTACGTTACTTACATAGTCTCCTTTGTGGTGAACGTTCATAAAGGCTAACGAAGTTTCGAGTTTTGAAGTTTCGTAACCAATAGCTGGGGCAATAACTTTGCTAAACTTAGATTTGGTTTGAAGATTTAAATAAGGATGCGCTGAAGCTAAACCAACCTCACCCATTAAATACCAGTTCGGTGTGAAGTAAGCCTTGGCACCTAATTTAAATGGTATTAATTTTAAATCAGGCTGCATAACTGTTGCATTGGTTTTACCTGGTAATAAGTAATATCCTGTAGTAGCAGTTAAACCAACGTTTTGGGTTAAATCGTATTGCAAACGTACGGTACCGCCTATACCTGGGCTGTAGTAAGTGCTTCCTGGGCTTGAGTTAAGCAAACCTTCTACACCAACGCTAACGTGCCATTGGTACTCACTGTAACGCGAGTTGGCCGCACCAAGTAACTGTGCATAGGTCGATTTACTGATAATAAACGAGCCTAATAGGATAAGTAAGGTGATTTTGATTTTCATGTAATGGCAAATTTGACTTTGATCTCCAAAATAACTATTTTTTTAACACTTTTTCGTAATAAATATCTACTTATTAAAAAGTTACACAAGATAATAATAAATTTTTGAAATAGTCCTATTTTTTTTGACCTGATACTTTAAGCTTAAAAACTGAGTTGTTCAAAACAAAAATGTTTTATTTTATGCTTAACGGCAATTTCTTTAGATTAAATTATTTAACTTAAAGTGCAGTATTGTGCAGGTTCAATAACTAAAAATTTATATGGCTAATCTTCGTAATTTTTTTCATCATAAGTTGTATCCATTTATTGTTATTACTACAAGCAATCAAACAACACGCTAAAGTTTTTATGCCTGTTAGCTGATAAACCTGCTAATCATGAATTTGTTTAGAAAGCATCAAATTTTTAAAAGAATAGTAAAATACTGATCCAAAACCGGTTTTTATTGTAAAGTCTGCAAAAGTTATTAATTTAGGTTTGCCGATCATTTAATCTTATCGGAAACTACAAAATGGCATATATCATGGTTGATGTAGAAAGCGACGGGCCTATCCCCGGCGATTTTTCTATGATTTCGTTTGGCGCAGTATTGGTTGACAGTGCTCTTGATAAAACATTTTATGGTCAACTCAGGCCCATATCTGAGCAATTTATTCCTGAGGCGCTCGCCGTTTCGGGATTTAGCCGGGAGGAAGTGCTTGCTTTTGATGACCCCAAAACCGTGATGGAATCATTTGCCCAATGGGTAAAGTCAGTTTGTAAAGACCGTCCTATTTTCATCAGCGATAATAACGGGTTCGACTGGATGTTTATTTGCTGGTATTTTCACCATTTTACAGGTAGTAATCCATTTGGTTTCAGTTCTCAAAATTTAGGGAGTTTATATAAGGGAATTGAGAAGGATACTTTCAAAACCTTTAAACACCTACGCAAAACCCAGCATACTCATCATCCTGTAGATGATGCCAAGGGTAACGCAGAGGCGCTACTGACATTAAAACAAGAGTTTGGCCTGAAGATTAAATTCTAATACTTGCAATTTTTTAGGATTCGGACTTTCTTATGAACTAAAGTTTCGGAGTTTTTTAAAACTTGTTCAGTCGACTGTTATACTTAGCCGATTTGCGTTTTATCTATTGTGGAAGCTTTTTAAAGTTTACTCCGGGTTTTAAAATTTCCATGCTCACTTCTTCGCCATTCACTAATACTTCTTCAATAACACCACTTTGTGCCGAGTCTATCAAAGTTTTAAGCCATTTTCCGGGAGATAAGTTTTCCTCGTAGTAGTTGATTACATGATCGCGCATTTCCTGAATCTTATTCTCAGGCATCGTTAATGCTTCATTAATAACATTTATTAACTCTGCTTCTGACGAAAATGCTAAACAGTTTACTTGGTGCTGTAAACGAGGGGAGAGCATGTCGCTATAATTTAAAATAGGAATACTTCCTGTAGCCATACCTTCTATCAAATTATGCGAAAAAGGCATGCACCATCCGGGAGGACTTATAAAGAAATTAGTTTTCTGTAATGCCTTGATGTAGTCAGTCGGCGGCAAAAACAATTTTTCGGTTCTGTCGCCACCCCGGTCATCTACCGCCATCACAATTTTTTCAGATGTCCATTGTGAAGGTAGGGAATAAATACGCTTGATTTGGTTATCAAAATTCTCGAACAGGCACTTTAGTATTTGCTCGCGATTTAACATTTCAAAGAAAAAATGTTCTTTGTAAAAATTCTCATCGCGTGTACCATAAAAGGCTACTCTAATTGGTCTGGCAGCTTTTGGTTCTTTCAGCATGGTCAGATACAAGCCATCAAAGTACATTTTAGGATGCATAAAATAATGCATCTTTTTGATAGAACGATTTTCATTAAAAAAATCGTAGTTCAGTAAAATTTTCTTAGGCTCTGTTCTTTGTTGAGCTACTTCTATGGTGTCGGTAATTAGTATATCACACTTGTTAGCAGAATCATCAAAAATGATGGGTAATGATGTCTGCTTTCTTAGCAGATACATATAATAAAAAACAATATTACTGTCTGTTGCCTGAATAGCATATCCTAAATGATGGAGTGACAGAATTAAATAAGGAATGTAACGGCCTTCTGTTTTTAGATCAAGTGCAATGCGTTTTGATCTGGGTGTCATCAAAAAGCGGAGCTTTCTTACTAATAAAACAAATTTTAAGGTCAATTTATCAAGCATGCTATCTGCAACGGCTGAAGTAGTGTACTGAAAAAAATTATGAAGTTATTCTATCAAGCGAATACTTATTGCTGTGTAAAAGTACACTAAATTAATATGCATAAAAATTCTGAGTTGAATTTGAAGTGCTTCGTTATCTATCTGTTTAAGGCATTAGATTTATCGTTGCTTAATGAATCAAAGTTGTTCTTATTTAAAAGTTAAGTGTATTTTGTTAGAAAGAATAAAGCGGTTGAAGTTGATTGTGTTATTAGCAGTATATATTTGAAAGACATTAATACATTGCGTTATTGATTTTTGCTCGCCGGTTAATTCTTGAAAAGTAAATTTTTGCCGATAGTTTATTATAGTTTTTATATCCAGGACAAAAACTTACTTAGGTCGGTGTTTCATTTTTTTCTATTTTGCCGTAGCTCATTATATAACTTGCATTTCGCCAATCATAAACCGTTTAGGTAGCCTATAAATATTGTAAGCAAAATCATCGGTGCATATTAAAAGTTAAATGTCGCAGTTGCCATAGATATGAAGGGGAGATGTTAAACGCATTTATTAAATACATTATAAAGCGGCCTATACATTGGTTATGGGTTCTTGTTTTAACGTGCTCCGCTGTTTATGGGCAAATCAAAACCGAAGTAACGCATTACTCAACCAAGGATGGGCTTTCGCACGATGGTGTTATTTGCATTACCCGCGACAGGCAAGGCTTTATGTGGTTTGGTACGTTTGATGGTTTAAATCGTTTTGATGGGCATAACTTCATCACTTACAAAAGCCGACCGGGCGATAGCACCAAACTGCGGTCGAACAAAATCCGCGATGTAGTCGAAGATAATGCCGGTTACCTATGGGTATTGACGTATGATTATAAGGTCTACCGATTTGATAAAGCAACCGAACAATTTACGCCTGTATCCGACGGGCCTTATCAAAAGTTGTTCACCGATAAAACGGTAGTCAAAACTATTTTGCCCGACCGGATAAATGGCGTTTGGCTACTTACTAAAGATAGTGGGTTGTACTATGTAAGCAGTAATCGCGCCCATGCCCCCGTGGTAATCCATTACACCAGCCAGGCAACTAGTGCGTTGCGCATCAAAGGCAACATCATAAAATTTCACCATACTGATGCTTCAGGGCGTATTTGGTTGGGCACTGACTACGGATTGAATGTGCTGGAATGCAAATCAGATGTAGGTTATCGAGTAAAAAAAATTGAAGCTTCCGAAGATAAACTATTTTCTTCCGCAGAATTTACAGCTGTAGTTATCAGGCCGGAGCTGATTTATCTGGGTACGGCAGACGGTCGGGTTATTCAATACGATGTTATTCATCAGTCTTTCCAAACTAATTATTTGGTTCCTGGGGTAGCTGTCAATGATATTTGTCTGGCTAAGTCGGGAGCGTTGTATGTTTCCACAGAGGGTAAAGGGTTATTTAAGATATCGCCAGATAACTTCAACGATGCGGTATTAACCGGAACTCCGGCAGTGTACTATGCTTTGTACGAGGATAAGCAAGGCAATATCTGGATAGAACCGCAAAATGCCGGAGTAATTAAGTACAATCCCAAGCAAAATAGCTTTAAAATTTTTGAGCAGCAAACCGATTATCGTGGTGCCGCACGTGATTATAAACTACTGACCGATGCTAACGGCACGCTATGGGTAAGTATGAAAGGGGGAGGGTTTGGCTACTACAATCCGGCAACAGAAACCATCGATTACTTTTTTGACCAACCCGGTTCGGCTATCCAGCAGTTTTCGAACGTAGTGAATTGCCTTTACGTTGATAAAACCGGTGTGCTATGGATGAGCGGTAAAGATGGGGGCATCAACAAAATAGTATCGCTAACCGACAGGTTTAACTACCGCAGACCTGTAGCTCAGCCGCATAGCCGGTCTGAGAACGATGTGCGTGCCATGATGAAAGACAGGCGAGGCCGGCTTTGGGTGTGCACCAAGGACGGTCGTATCCATGTTTATGAGCATGAACGCGAAATAAACGTATTCGGCAAATCAGCAGATAACATGGGGTTTGTATACTGCATAAAAGAAGACAGGCAAGGCCGCATATGGTTGGGTACCAAAGGCAATGGTTTATTTAAGGCTTCGCCGGTAGTTGGGGATAACAAAACATCTTACCATTTAACCCATTATTTAAATAATCCGGATGATGCCTACAGTATCAGCAGCAATATACTATATGATATTTTAGAGGATAAAAAAGGGCGAATATGGATAGGCTCCTTTGGTGCCGGCCTTAATTTGTTGACAACGGTAAACGGGAAAGAAGCGTTTTTAAACTGCAGCAATCCCTTCCGTACTTACCCTTTTGAACAGGCCAAAGGTATACGCGATTTATGCGAGGATAACCAGGGGAGAATATGGATTGCCAGCAGTTACGGTCTGGTCGTGTTTAACCCTGACCAACTGAAAAATAAGGAATATCAGTTTATTTTATTTGAAAAGAAGCCCGGTGATACCGGTAGCCTGGGTAATAACAGTGTACAATGTATTGTTAAAGACCTAAATGGACAAATCTGGCTGGGCACGTTCGGCGGCGGGGT
>CAXYKR010000275.1:0-11953 GCA_964277815.1 uncultured Mucilaginibacter sp.
ATTTCATCACTGGTTTAAGCGGACACCTGCGTAACCTGCTGGTAGCCAAAGATGCGGCAACCCTGCAACTGCTCGAAGTAAGTGAGGGCATTAAGCAGCGTTACCTGCAGCAGTCGCAGCAGTCTACACCGTCGTTCCTGCTATCGGCCATGAATATTGCTAACCAGTGCGATTTAAATTACCGGTTGAGCAAAAATCAACGGTTGCAGGTGGAGTTAGCCTTATTAAAAATATGTCATCTGCAAGCGGCCTTTACTGCAGCAAGTTTACCGGCCCAACAGGCGTCACCAGCAGGTGAGGCTTTAAAAAAAAATACTGAACCAGTCGTAAACCAGGCTCCTGAGGTGCCAAAACCGGCTAATGCCATACCTATCGAGGTACCGGTTACAGTTAAGACGCCACCTTTAGTGAGCGAGCCAAAATCGGCTTATCCGTCGGCTACGCCGTCGCTCAATAAGCCTGAGCCGGTTGCACATCAAACCGAGGCGCTGCCATCGGCATCGCCGCAGCCGGAGGTTAAAAAGCCTGCGCCAACCCTGAACGAAAATCCGGGTATGATAAAGCCGCTTACCGGTTCGCTGCTGGCTACGCCGTCGCTAAGCCCGTCATTAAAAGGTGGTGGTAGTGTAGGTGGTGTGGCTATTGAGGAAGAGGAAGACCCCTATTTAAAAGGTAGTGATAAAGAGCCTTTTACTACAGAAAGCTTTTTAAAATGCTGGAATGATTTTGCCGCTAAGGTAAAAGGGGAGGGTAAGTCAACATTGTTCACCATGCTAACGTCCAGCGCACCGGTGATGCTGAAACCCTGCCTATTTGAGGTAATTGTAAGCAACCGTACCATGGAAGCTGTATTTAGAGAAGAGAAGCCGGGCTTGATGAACCACCTGCGTACAACGTTACGCAACTTTGATATCGACGTACAAACCCGCATTGATGAGCAAACGGTAGTCAGAAAGCCTTACACTTCAATAGAGAAGTTTCAGCATATGGCGGCAAAAAACCCCCAGTTGATGGAATTAAAAAAGCGGTTTAACCTTGAATTTGATTAAACCGCTTTTCGGAATATTTAAATATAGCTGTCTGCCGGAGCAGGCAGCTATTATTTTAAGTACTCATCATCGTCTTCGTCGCTGCCGCTAACGTCTTCGTCTGTTTTAGTCTCGTCATCCTCCTCGTCCTCGTCTCCATCCAGGTCTTTATCGTTTTTAGGATAACCTTCTTCGTCTAAATCATCACGGTCGTCTTCGGGTGTACGTGCCAGCGTTTCATCAACCGGGTCTAATTCTACAATTTTCCCGTCGTCAATGTGCATGCCCAAACCTTCGGCATCAGTTACTAACGAGCGGTTTTTGTCGTACTCACCCTGGGTATCATATGGGTTTGCCTCATCGTAGCTTGAGTCAAAGTCGCTGCCGCTTGGAGCTGCAGTGTCAAATAACTGTGGTGGGTCATAGTCCGGGTCGTCGCTCTCTACTTCTATTTCGTAGCTGTCGGTATCCGGGTCGTATTTTAAATCGTGTGTTGATGGGGTGCCATCCAAATCGTCTTTCAGTTTCTTATCTCTATCCAGATTTTCATCGTTAAAACCTGGGTAGAAGGTATCGTCGTTTTTCATAGGGATAAACTTTTAGTGAATATTTAACAGAAAATATCCTGCCAAAGTTTTAGCCCTGCTGATTTAATAAAAGACTTATTCGCGCGGGATAGACTTGCGGTAAGAAGTATGACCGCCAACAGCAAACTTAAACCCAATGACAAACTGGGTATACAAATCACGTCGGGTACCGGATTTCATACCGTCTAATTGGTCGCCCAGCACATAGTTGTATTGATAACCTAAGTCTATTTTAACCGACGGCTCATCATAACTGTTAAAAATCTTGAACTCGTAACCTGCTTTTATCGGGATAAAAAGTTCGGTACTGGTGTTACGGCCGGTTGCGGTATAATCCGGAATGTATAGCGAAGTACGGTTTATAACATCCATATTGTTGTAAATAACGCCTATACCGCCGCTTACATAAATGTTTTTTAATGCGTTAAAAACAATATTGCGGGAGTAATCCAGCAGTTCTCCGGCTTGTATTTGTGCCCTGAAAGTGGCTGCCGTATAATTATTTCTGAATTGCCGTCCTGATAAAGTATTCACCGAGTCACCACCGGCTAAACGGCCTAATTGCACCTCGGCAATATAATTTAAGAAAGGGGTATGGTTGTACGTAAAATTCAGGTGTATAGCCGGCGTTGCCTTTCTGGTTTCGGCATCGGTGTAAGCATAATTCATGGCAACACCCAGGCCTGCATCATATTGTGCATAATTATAGCCTAACTGTGCTTTGGCTAAAAAAGAGATAAGGCAAATACTTATCGTGAGTATATACTGTTTCAAAATTGAATTAGCGGCTATAGGTGTAACGTTTAAGTGTAGTAACGGTCTCTCCTGCATCAACAGTGCTGGATGACTCGGTTACAACAAATGTCTGGTCATCAATGCTTTCTAAAACGTAATTTAAAAGCAAGTTTCCACTTTTAAATTTCAGGGGTCGGGGGGACGTGTTGCTGTTAGAAGAGTAATAACCTACAAAAACCCGGGCGTACATCGATGACGAAAAAGTAGCCTCATTATTTTCTCTGAAAATGAAGTAATCCTGGTCGGTAAAATTATTAATTGGGTCGGCATCAATCGGTGCGTCGGTACCATATATGGTTGACACCTGGAGCGATACTAAATACCATTTACCCAACAGTTTGGAGTTCTGCAGGAAGGCCGGTATAACAGCTTCATCCTGCTTGCAACCGCCTGCAAACAGCATTGTTGCCAAAATTATGAGTCCGTAAATCTGTTTCATCTGTACTTTCGCCTTAAAGGTAATCTTTTGTTCGCAACAAGTCAATTAATACGTAACAAGCATGTTATAGGGTATAAAAAACATTAAAAATATTAAACCCAAACGTAAGATATATATATTTGGGGGTTTTAAATAACCGAACAACAACAAACCCGATATGTCAAAAATTAAAGTAGAAAATCCGGTAGTTGAACTGGATGGCGACGAGATGACCCGCATCATCTGGCAATTTATCAAAGATAAATTGATATTCCCGTACCTTGACCTGGATGTGAAATATTTCGACCTGGGCATTGAGTACCGCGATGAAACCAACGACCAGGTAACTATTGATGCTGCCAATGCTATAAAACAATATGGTGTAGGTATTAAATGTGCTACCATTACGCCCGACGAGGCCCGTGTAAAAGAGTTTGATTTAAAACAAATGTGGAAGTCACCTAACGGCACCATCCGTAACATTTTAGATGGTACTGTATTTCGTGAACCTATTGTAATGAGCAACGTACCTCGTTTGGTACCTAACTGGACTGCCCCAATTTGTATCGGCCGCCACGCGTTTGGAGACCAGTACCGTGCTACCGACTTTTTAACCAAAGGCAAAGGTAAACTGAAAATTACTTTCACGCCTGAGGATGGCGGCGAAGAGCAGTCATTCGAAGTATTTAACTTTAAAAGCGACGGTGTGGCTTTGGCTATGTACAATACTGATGAGTCTATCCGCGGTTTTGCACATGCTTGTTTTAACCAGGCATTGATGAAAGGCTGGCCTTTATATTTATCAACTAAAAACACCATCCTGAAAAAATATGACGGTCGTTTTAAAGATATTTTTGAAGAAATTTACCAGGCCGATTATAAAGCTAAGTTTGACGAAGCCGGTATTGTTTATGAGCACCGTTTAATTGACGACATGGTTGCTTCTGCCTTAAAATGGAATGGCAACTTTGTATGGGCTTGTAAAAACTATGATGGCGACGTACAATCTGATACTGTAGCTCAAGGTTTTGGTTCATTAGGTTTAATGACCTCAACATTGGTTACCCCGGATGGTACTGTAATGGAAGCTGAGGCTGCACACGGTACGGTTACACGCCACTACCGCGAGCACCAGGCTGGTCGTCCAACATCAACTAACCCGATTGCTTCTATTTTTGCTTGGACCCGTGGTTTAGAGTTCCGTGGTAAATTAGACAACAACCAGGAGTTGATTGATTTCTGTCATGCTTTAGAGCAGGTTTGTATCGAAACTGTAGAAAGCGGCAAAATGACCAAAGACTTAGCTATCACTGTAAAACCTAAAGTAGAACACGGTACTGATTACCTGTATACGGAGGAGTTTTTGGAAGCTATCAACGAAAACTTGAAAGCTAAATTAGGTAAGTAATTAGCGACTTATAATTTTTTTGAAAATGCCCTGCTCTCAAAAAGCAGGGCATTTTTTTGTTTAATGTGTAGCGTAATAAATAACTGCCTCGTATGGGTTATGGAACCTTTTTCATGAAAAGCCAATACTTGTTGTGCCTACTACTGCTATGCTTGGGTTGCACAAAAACAAAACAAGCTGCCGATGATGTTGATGAGCAATGTAATATGGCTGCTATTTATGCCTCGAATGCCAATAAGGTGAATATTACCAACGGCGTTTGGGGAACTACAAGCATTGTGCAAGGTGATTGTATGCCAAATTTTGGTGGACGTAGTAGTTGTTCTACTTGTGCTATACAGCGGGAGGTAAGGGTTTATGAATACACAAAAAATGCCGATGCTATAAAAGATAAAACAGGTGGACCATTTTACGAAAGTTTTAAAACAAAGCTTATTCAATCGGTACAAACAGATAGCAAGGGTTTTTATCAGGTCAAGTTACCCAACGTGGTGTTCACCGTCGTGATTGTTGAAAAAAGTCTTTTATATGCCCCTTTATCAGATGGCCTGGGAGGCCTTTCTCCGGTTACGGTAACTAACGGAAAAGTGAAGGCTGATTTAACGTTAAATTACGCTGTGTATTAGGTAAGATTGTATGCAACGGCGGAGGTAAAATGAAATAATAAAAAACTAAATTTGGCAACATACATTATAGTCAATTCAGTCTTTAATATTTACCTGTCATGTCAACACTCTATCCGTTAAAGTTTAAAACCATTTACAAAGATAAAATCTGGGGTGGCCAGAAAATTAAAACTTACCTGCACAAAGATTTTGGCGACTTGCCTAATTGCGGCGAAACTTGGGAAATATCCGGTGTAAAGTCGGACGTGTCTGTTGTTGATGGGGGAGAGCTGAACGGCCGTTCACTGGCTGATCTGCTGGAAGAATATAAAGACGAACTGGTTGGCAAAGCCGTTTACGAGCGTTTTGGTAATACCTTCCCGCTATTAGTAAAGTTTATTGATGCCGCTGATGATTTATCCATCCAGGTGCATCCTGATGATGAACTGGCCAAAAAGCGCCACAATTCATTCGGTAAAACCGAAATGTGGTACGTAATTGAAGCCGACCCGGGCTCGAGCCTGATTGCCGGTTTTAACCAGGAAGTTAACCAGGAGATTTATGTAGATAAACTGAATAGCGGCCACTTAACCGATATTTTAAATCGCGAAGACGTAAAAGCGGGTGATGTGTTCTTTTTACCTGCGGGCCGGGTACATACCATTGGTAAAGGTTTACTGATTGCCGAAATACAGCAAACTTCAGACATAACTTATCGCATTTACGATTTTGATCGTGTAGATGATAAAGGTCAGAAGCGTGAACTGCATACCGAAGAGGCATTGGCTGCCATCGATTATAAAAAGTATCCGGAGTACAAAACCAAATACGAGCCTAAACAAAATGAGGACGTGCATTTGGTAAGCTGCCCTTACTTTACCACCAACGTATTAGATTATACCGAAAACCTGAGCAAAAATTATGCTGCGCTGGATTCTTTTGTTATTCATGTTTGCCTGGAAGGAAACTATGAGTTGCACTATAACGGCAAAACTATCAACGTAAAAATGGGTGATAGCATATTGCTGCCCAACAGCGTTAAACAAGTGGAATTAACCACCAACGGTGGCTTTAAAATCTTAGAGAGCTACATTGCTTAATTAACAACGAACAATCGTTAAAATCCTGTTATGATTAACCGCGTCATTGCATTAATCATAACAGGATTTTTTATTTAAACAGTCCGCACCATTTCAATGTGAGGGATGCCGTCTTCATCATAAAACTCGCCGTCGGCTTTAAAGCCAAATTTTGCATAAAAGGGCTGGGCATAAACCTGGGCACCAATCCTGATGTTGGTGTTGCCAAACAGGCGCTGGCACTCTTCGAGTGCATGCTGCATTAAAATGGCGCCGGTGCCTGTACCGCGCACCGCAGCACTGGTAATGATGCGGCCAATGGATACTTCTTTGTACGACAAACCTGCCGGCACCAAACGAGCGTAAGCAGCCAGCATGCTATCCTGCCATAGCATCAGGTGGTAGCATTTCTGGTCTTTGTTATCAGCATCCTGAAAAGCACAGTTTTGCTCAACTACAAACACTTCGTTGCGAAGTCGTAGAATTGCGTAAAGTTCGATGTTGGTTAAATCGTAAAACGCCTTGCAGCGTTGGATGTAGTTGATGAGGTTATGTGCCATGTAGTGTTGCTCAAAGGTAAGTAATTGCCAATTATCTACAGAGCGTTAAATTGATAGTATTATGTATATCTAAAGTCATATAACAAGAGCACTGCTACTTAAGCATTTTGATATGTTTTAAATTTGAATCAGGCATTCCAAAAACGCAAGGGCGTTGTAAAACGGCATAACTGATTGATTATTTATGGCAACAAAGCAATTAAAAGATATAAAGTTTTCGGTACTCGATTTAGCCAGTGTAGCCCAAGGGCAAACACCGGCCGACACTTTTAAAAATAGCGCCGATTTAGCACGGCACGCCGAAAACCTGGGTTATACTCGTTACTGGTTTGCAGAACATCATAATATGGAAAACGTGGCCAGCTCGGCTACGGCCGTATTGATTGGGCATATTGCCGGTGCCACCAGCAATATCAGGGTAGGTTCGGGAGGTATTATGTTACCCAACCACGCGCCGCTAATTGTGGCCGAGCAATTTGGTACGCTGGCTTCGCTTTATCCCGGTCGTATTGATTTAGGTTTGGGTCGTGCGCCTGGATCCGACCAGTTAACTGCCATGGCGATACGCGGCGAAAACTTTGCTGCAGCCGAGCATTTTCCGCAGGATGTACAGCGGCTGCAAATGTTTTTTTCGGCCGATAATCATACCAGCAAGGTAAGGGCTATACCCGGTGAGGGGCTGGATATTCCCATCTGGATTTTAGGATCAAGCCATGACAGTGCCCGTTTGGCTGCGGCTATGGGTTTACCTTATGCCTTTGCCAGCCATTTTGCACCTGCGCTTTTTAAAACAGCTATCGAGATCTACCGAAAAAACTTCCAACCATCGGTGCATTTAGATAAGCCTTACGTGCTGGCTTGCGTTAACGTAGTAGCGGCCGACACCGATGCCGAAGCTAACCGCTTGGCGACCTCGTTGTACCAGTTTTTTATGGGCGTAGTTACCGGCAAGCGCCAGTTACTACAGCCACCTGTAGATAGTATGGACGGTATATGGAGCTACCAGGAACGCCAGGCCGCCATGCAAATGCTGGCCTATTCGTTTTTTGC
Organism: uncultured Mucilaginibacter sp.; assembly: GCA_964277815.1. Taxonomy (GTDB): domain Bacteria; phylum Bacteroidota; class Bacteroidia; order Sphingobacteriales; family Sphingobacteriaceae; genus Mucilaginibacter. The sequence continues at coordinate 7,531 of CAXYKR010000275.1, forward strand.
AGGTCCCGAAACGCTGAAAAATAAAATGCAGTCCTTTGTTAATGAAACCCAAGTAGACGAGATTATGGCAACTTCTCACATTTTTGAGCATAGCGCCCGTCTTCGTTCGTACGAGATACTGGCCGATGTATTTAAAAAAGGTTAAGCAGAAGTGACATAAAAGCGAATTAAGTAAGATATATTGCCGTTTATTATCAGCTCATCTTATCTGCATGTCACAAAACTCGCTGCAACGACGCTTAGGTTTACTACAGGCTACCGCCATTAACATGACCGATATGGTGGGTATCGGCCCTTTTATCACCCTGCCCATGGTGATAGGGATGATGAACGGCCCCTACTTTTTATACGCCTGGCTGGCTGGTGCAGTATTGTCGCTGGTTGATGCTATGGTTTGGAGCGAGTTGGGTGCGGCTTTTCCAAAAGCGGGTGGCTCGTACAACTTTCTAAAAGAGACCTATGGTAAGCAGGGTTTTGGCCGCTTGATGAGCTTTTTGTTTGTATGGCAAACCATGATACAGGCCCCGTTGGTAATTGCCTCGGCCGCTATAGGCTTTGCCTCGTATTTTTCTTACCTGGTACCTTTGTCAACCCTGCAAAGCAAGCTGATTAGCGGGGCAGTGGTGATATGCATCATCGCACTGCTGTATCGCAAAATCGAACACATCGGTAAAATAAGTGTGTTGTTGTGGGGAGCAGTATTATGTACGATGTTCTGGATTATAGGCGGAGGACTTGCCCATGGTAACTTCGCTGCCCCAATCAGGCATGTTAATGATGGCATTACTTTAAACTATGCATTTGTGGCTGCCATCGGTTTTGCCAGCGTAAAAAGCGTATACAGTTATCTGGGTTACTATAACGTATGCCATTTAGGCGAAGAGATTATCAACCCATCGCGTAATATTCCGCGCAGCATGTTTCTGTCTATTGCAGGCATTGCCATCCTATATTTATGTATGAATATCAGTGTGGTGAGCGTAATTCCATGGCAACAGGCTAAAGATAGCCAGTTTGTGATCAGTGATTTTATGGAGCAACTGGCCGGGCACACGGCTGCCAAAATTGTAACCTGCCTGATTTTACTGGTGGCATTTGCCTCAGTTTTTTCGGCTACCCTGGGTTATAGTCGCATTCCGTATGCTGCGGCGGCTGACGGAGCCTTTTTTAAGGTATTTGCCCGTCTGCATCCTACCGGTAGCTTTCCGTACGTATCGCTGTTAGTTTTGGGGGCTATTGCCTTTGTTTTTAGTTTGCTGTTTAAACTGAGTGATGTTATCAGCGCTATACTGGCTATGCGTATTCTAATACAATTTATCTCGCAGGCTATAGGCTTATACTTACTCCGTAGAGCCAAAAGCCAAACAGAGTTTCCGTACAAGATGCCGTTATTTCCATTGCCTATTTTTTTGGCTGTGCTGATGTGGGCTGGTATATTAATCTCGACAGGCGTAACTATGGTATTGGGTGGTTTGGCCGCTATTGCCACCGGGACAATAGTTTATTTTATTAAAGCGCGTATTAACCGCGAGTGGCCGTATAAGCCTGCTGTTTTAAAATAGCAAGGTAAGAATTGTACAGGTGCTTTTAGTGAGTACCTGTACAATTCATCCATTAGCTTTTATCTACCATTTTCCAGTTGCTTTCGCTATAGCGGTCGCCGGTATCGGGGTATTTTGCCAGTAAATCGTCGATAGCTTTAAAATCAGCGTCGTTTAAAGCCACATCAACAGCGGCGGCATTTTCTTCCAAGTATTTACGCTTTTTGGTGCCGGGTATGGGTATAATATGGTCGTCCTGAGCCAATACCCAAGCCAGGGCCAATTGGGCAGGTGTACATTGCTTTTGCTCAGCCAAAGCTGCGAAACCGGCAACCAAATGGTTATTATTTTCCTGGTGCTCTTTTTGGTAGCGGGGCAAACTCTTGCGGAAATCGCCTTCGGCCAGGGTGTCGGTATTCAGTGTATTGGTAACCAAGCCTCGAGCCAGCGGACTAAACGGCACGAAGCTGATGCCTAATTCTTTACAAAGCGGCAATACGCCCTGTTCCGGTTCGCGGGTTAACAGGGAGTATTCGCTTTGCAAGGCGCTAATTGGATGTACTGCGTGGGCTTTTTTAATTGAGTTTACCGAAGCTTCGGATAATCCTAAAAACCTCACTTTGCCTTGTTTAACCAGTTCGGCCATGGCGCCTACCATTTCTTCAACCGGCACGTTTGGGTCAATTCGGTGCGCATAGTATAAATCAATCACCTCTGTTTTCAATCGTTTCAAACTGGCTTCTACCGCGGTCTTCATGTATGCCGGTGAGCCATTAAATGACATACCTTTGCCGTCGGCATTTTGGGTAAATCCAAATTTAGTGGCAATAAATATTTTACTACGATTGGGCACCAGTACTTTGGCAATCAGTTCTTCGTTTTTACCGCTGCCGTAAACGTCGGCGGTATCCCAAAAATTCACACCCAAATCTAAAGCCCGGTGCAGGGTGGCAACAGACTCCTCATCATTGGGCTCACCGTAAGCGTGGCTCATGCTCATACAACCCAAACCGGTGGCCGATAGCTGTTCGCCTGTTTTACCTAATTCTCTGTATTTCATAAAAATTGTTTAGCGTTTATTGTTTACAATCGGCAGGCGAGGGGAGTTTGCCTGATATTTACTTATGACAATTTGCCAATTTTAACCGCTTGTTAAAATATGTGAAAATCCAAGATAAAGTTGTTTCTTTTAAAAAAGATATGCGTTGTATAACGTATGTTTGGGCATTAAGTAACCTTTCTAACCCACTGATTACTACGGTAACAAAGCCGTTGTTGGCAGTAAGGGTAATACCAGAAATATATACTGATACACTCGTACTTCTTTGACGATACTTATGCGCTTGTTACGGCTGATGCCTATTTGTTTTATAATGCTATTGTTGAGCAATAGCAACCTGTTGGCCGCAAGCTTAAACAACAACAGTATTCCCGTTGCCGGAAACGGTTTGATAGACTTACGTCAGCAATCACTAAATCAAATTTTAGACCTTGATGGCGAATGGTTATTTAACTGGAAACAGTTATTAGGCCCTGCCCAATTTGATACAAAGCCATCTACAACGGCTGAATTTCCGGCTCTCTGGAAAAACATCAAAGTTAACGGACATGCTATCCCTCCCATCGGATACGCGACATACCGGCTTACCGTACTACTGCCTCATGGTTCAGAGCCATTAAAACTAAGTTTGCCGGATGTATACAGTGCTTACCGATTTTATGTAAACGGACAATTAGCTGCCCAAAATGGGCAGGTGAGTACGTCGGCTAAAGGCTTTGCTCCGCGCTGGCAGGTTAATGAGGTAGATATACCGGCCAACACAGATACGCTTAGGCTGATGTTGCAAATTGCGAATTTTGTTCATAGCAAAGGCGGTACTAATCAGTCGTTACTCATCGGCAGCAAAAGAATTATTGAGCTTAACAGCTTTCGCTCTAATGCTATCGACTTTTTGCTGACCGGCTGTTTGTTAATGGGCGGACTTTTCTTTTTGGGCTTATACCTGCTTGGCAACCGCGATAAAGCTATTTTGATGTTCGCGCTGTTTTCAATCGTATACAGCTATCGCATTTTGGGGACCGATAATTATGTACTGCATACCTTGCTACCTAATTTAAACTGGTATTTAACCATACGGCTCGAGTATATCAGTCTTTTTGCGGGCATAGGACTTTTTGGTTTTTATTGCCACTACCTGTATCCCAAAGACCAAAACAGTAAAGTGGTTTATAGCGTAGGTATTATCTGTGCAGCTTTTGTGTTGGCTACTTTGGTTTTGAGTCCATGGTATTTTACGCAATTAATCAGTCCGTTTATTATTCTGTCTGTTATCTGTATGTTTTATGTGCCCTATCTGTACATAAAAGCCTACCGTAACAAACGGCCCGGGGCCGGCTATTCTTTAATCAGCAGTTTTGTGCTGATGTCTATTTTTGTTATCGTACTATTACATTACTGGGGAATTTTACCGCAAATGCCTATGGTGAATTTTGCGGGCTACGTGGCTTTTTTCTTTTTGCAGTCGCTGGTGCTGTCACACCGGGTATCGTTTACGCTTAAACGTGCCAATTTACAAGCTGCCGAAGGTTTAAAAGCCAAATCGGAGTTCTTGAGTACTATGAGTCATGAAATCAGAACGCCGCTTAACTCGGTCATTGGCTTAAGCCATTTGTTACTCAAAAGCGAACCCCGGCCCGACCAACAGGAACACCTTAACGCCATGATATTTTCGGCCAATAACCTGCTTAACATTGTAAATGACATTTTAGATTACAGTAAAATAGAAGCCGGCAAAATTGCTTTTGAGAATATTGAGATGGACATAGCCGGGTTGGCCGGCGCGGTGGTTAAAAGCCTGGAAACTGCTGCGCAGGATAAGGGA
>CAXYKR010000276.1:0-6094 GCA_964277815.1 uncultured Mucilaginibacter sp.
CATCGGGTTTTTAATCCACCTGTATTCTATCGGTTATATGAGTCATGATGCGGGTTTCGGTAAGTTTTTCGCTTATCTGAACTTGTTTGTGTTTTTCATGCTGTTGCTGGTGATGGGCGCTAACTACGTCATCATGTTTATTGGCTGGGAAGGTGTGGGTTTGTGCTCTTACCTGTTAATCGGTTTCTGGTTTACTAATCCAAGCTATGCTGATGCGGCTAAAAAAGCTTTCGTGATGAACCGCATCGGTGACCTTGGCTTTTTAATCGGTGTGTTTATCATCATGAAAACATTTGGTAGTGTCACCTACGCCGATGTTTTTGCCAAGGCGGCAGGCATGCACACTGGCGATACCACACTGGTGCTGATTACCCTGTTATTGTTTGTTGGTGCTACCGGTAAATCGGCTCAAATACCTTTGTTCACTTGGCTGCCCGATGCAATGGCCGGCCCAACGCCTGTATCAGCGCTTATACACGCGGCAACCATGGTTACTGCAGGTATTTATATGATTGCCCGGTCTAACATTTTATTTACGCTTTCGCCGTTAACCCAACACGTTATTGCCATTGTGGGTATTGCCACCATTTTGCTGGCTGCATTAATTGCACTTACCCAAACCGATATTAAAAAGGTACTGGCTTATTCCACCGTATCGCAATTAGGCTACATGTTTTTAGGCTTGAGTGTAGGCGCATATACAGGTGCGTTTTTCCATGTATTAACTCATGCCTTCTTTAAAGCCTTGTTATTCCTGGGAGCCGGTTCGGTTATCCATGCGGTAAGCGGCGAGCAAAACATGCGCTCCATGGGCGGACTTAAAGGTAAGTTGCCGGTAACGTTTATCACCATGTTGATCGGTACACTGGCTATATCGGGTATCCCGCCTTTTGCGGGCTTCTTCTCCAAAGACGAAATTTTAGCGCATACCTATATGCATAGCCCAATATTGTATGTATTCGGAGTGCTCGGTGCAATGTTTACCTCATTTTATATGTTCAGGTTAATGTTCCTGACTTTCTGGGGTAAATTCAGAGGCACGCACGAGCAGGAACATCACTTGCACGAGTCGCCGCCAAGCATGACAATTCCTCTTATTGTTTTAGCCGTCCTATCAACCGTAGGTGGTTTTATGGGTGTACCCGAAGCATTAGGCGGTCACCAGTGGTTGGAGCAATGGCTCGAACCGGTGTTAAGTTCGTCGGCCGCACATACCGGCAAAATGTTTATCGCCAGAAACACTGAGGTGGCATTGATGGGGGTATCAGTGTTAGGTGCTTTTATAGCCATGGGTTTTGCTTACATGAAATATGTATCTAAAGCTGAGGTGCCTTTAGCTGATGAGGCGGAGCGCCCTGCATTGGAGAAACTTTCTTTCCATAAATTTTATATCGATGAGATTTATGATGCCATCATTCGTCGCCCGTTAGATGCACTGTCGGTGTTCTTTTACAAAGTGGTTGATAAGCTGGGTATTGATGGTATTGTAAACGGTGTGGCACAAAGCCCTATCGAGGCCGGTCGTGGCTTGCGCCTGTTGCAAACCGGTAATGTTGGTTTTTATTTGTTGATGATGGTTATCGGCATTATTGCCGTATTACTTTATAGTTTAATAAAATTTTAGTTAAGCGTTTACTGCATATACCATGACGGTTAGTTTTCTACTTTTTTTACCCTTACTGGCGGCCTTGGCGCTTTTGTTTATTAAAAGCAATGCTGTAAAAAACATTGCCCTGTTGTTCTCGCTGGTCGAACTGGCACTGGGTGTTTACATGCTCACGCAGTATCATCCTCAGGGCGGTTTGCAGTTTACTACCGAGGCAACCTGGATGCCTAAATTGGGTATCTACTTTATAGCGGCTATTGATGGTATTAACATCATTCCGGTTATTTTATCAGTATTGCTGGTGCCTATCATTATTGCAACCACCTTTAAGCATGAGTACAAAAACGCTTCGGTATTTTATGCGCTCATCCTGTTTATGCAGTTCGGCTTATTGTTGGTCTTTACCGCGCTGGATGGTTTCTTATTTTATGTAGGCTGGGAAGTGGCGCTGATACCTATCTACTTTATATGTGGTATGTGGGGCGGCGAAAACCGGGTTAAGGTAACGCTTAAGTTTTTTATCTACACGTTTGCCGGTTCGCTGTTTATGCTGCTGGCGCTCATCTACCTGTACCTGCAAACTCCCGAGCGTACGTTTGATATTTTTAAATTTTACGCGCTTAATTTAACCACTACGCAGCAGTCGTGGGTGTTTGGCGGCTTTTTGCTGGCCTTTGCCATCAAGATGCCGATATTCCCGCTGCACACCTGGCAGCCCGATACTTACACCGAGGCTCCGGCTGCGGGCAGTATGCTTTTATCAGGTATTATGCTTAAAATGGGTATTTACGGTGCCATCCGCTGGATGATTCCGGTAGCGCCTATTGCGTTTTACGAGTGGCAAAACAACCCGCTTTGGCTGGCTATTATCGGTATCGTTTATGCTTCCATCATTGCCTTTAAACAAACAGATGGTAAACGACTGATTGCTTATTCGTCTATCGCGCACGTTGGCCTGATTGCCGCCGGCTTACTGGCCTGGAATACGCAAGGCCTGCAAGGCGCCATGATACAAATGCTGAACCACGGTATTGAGGTAGTAGGTTTATTCTTTATTTGGGATATCATCAGCCGCCAGTTAAAAACCAGGGACATCAGTGCATTGGGAGGTATCTCTAAGGTAGCTCCGCAATTTGCTACCGTATTCTTAATTATCGTTTTAGGTTCGGTGGCCTTACCGCTTACCAATAGTTTTGTGGGCGAGTTCTTGCTGCTTAATGGGGTATACCGCTATAATATGTGGATGGGCATTGTTGCCGGTTTAACTATTATACTGGGTGCAGTGTATATGTTGCGCATGTACAAAAACGTAATGCAGGGCGAAACCAATGCCGTTACTGCGCTATTTACTGACATTACCTTAAGCGAAAAACTGATACTGGGTATTATCTGCGCCTTTATCATCATCATTGGTATTTACCCTAAACCGGTGTTGGATTTAACCGAGCCGTCGGTAACTACGCTGATGAATAGCGTTAATCAGAAAATACAAGCTGCGTTACTGCATAAATAATAGTTGGCGTACCTCGCTGCAAAAAGATTATACAAAGAGAAAAAGACTTTAAGATATACGATGATAACATTAATTATTATAGCTGTATTGCCCATCGTGCTGTTATACTTAGGTTTATTTAAAGCTAATAAATTATTATTGCCGGTTACCATTGTAGGTTTGTTGCTGGGTTTAGCATCGGCCGTTTACCAGTGGAATAACGGTGCAGTGCCTATTTACCACAACATGATGCTGTTTGATAATTTTTCAATCGCGTTTTCGGGCACGGCTATCGTGTCAACACTGCTAATTTTGATGTTGTCTAAAGGATATTTCGAACGCATCAGCGAGCATGTTGCCGAATATCTGTCTATTATCCTGTTTTCACTGGCAGGAATAGTGGTTATGGTATCATACTATAACCTGACCATGCTTTTTATCGGTATCGAGATTATGTCGGTGAGCTTATACATTTTGGCAGGTATCGACAAAAAGAGCTTTGCTTCTAATGAAGCTTCGTTAAAATACTTTTTGATGGGAGCCTTTTCTACAGGCTTTTTATTATTCGGCATCACCCTGATTTATGGTGCTACCGGCTCGTTCGACCTAGAGGCTATCCGCGATTGGGCTGTAGCACATCCGCGCGGCATCAACCCGCTGTTTCATACCGGCATTATTTTGATGATTATCGGCCTTTGCTTTAAAGTAGGGGCAGCGCCATTCCATTTCTGGACGCCTGACGTTTACGAAGGTTCGCCTACGTTAATTACGGCATACATGTCTACCGTAGTAAAAACTGCCGGCTTCGCTGCATTTTTGCGTTTGTTTTCTATCAGCTTTGCGCCACTGGCCGATTTCTGGATGCCAACCTTGTTGGTCATCACCGTACTCACTTTATTTATCGGAAACTTAACGGCTTTATATCAGCATAGCTTTAAGCGGATGCTGGCTTTCTCGAGCATCTCGCATGCCGGTTATCTGTTATTTGCTATTGTGGCGTTAAGCGCTGGTTCGAGTAATGCTATTTTTATTTATGCTACGGCCTACTCTATAGCTTCTGTTATCGCTTTTGGGGTGCTGATTTTGGTACAGCAACAATTAGGCAGCGACAGCTTTGAGAGCTTTAATGGCTTGGGCAAGCGCAATCCGTTTTTGGCAGTGGTTTTAACCATAGCTATGCTATCACTGGCAGGTATACCATTGACGGCCGGCTTTATGGGTAAGTTCCTGATGTTTTCGGGAGCAATGTCCCGTTTCCAGATATGGTTGGTTATCATTGCAGTCATCAATGCCATCATCAGCATCTATTACTATTTCAGGGTTATTATCGCCATGTATTTCCATACTGCCGAGCACGATGAGCTAACTGTTCCGGCTTATTACCAGATTGTACTGGGCGTTTCGGCACTGGCTACATTGGTCATTGGTATATTTCCGGCCTTAATTTCAAACCTGATATAAAATGCAGTTGGTATTGCATTTGATTTAATATTTGTAGTTTTACAAATATTGTGAATGGAAAACTTCTGGGAACATCTACAGAACCTGACGGATGCACAATCGATAATTAGCAAAGGGGGCTTTTACCTGCTGCTGATTGTGGTGTATGCCGAAACCGGACTGTTCTTCGGGTTCTTTCTACCTGGCGACTATCTCTTGTTTATGGCAGGGTTGCTTTGTGCTACCGGCCTGTTGGATGTATCGGTTTACACACTGGTGTCATCACTTATTGTGGCAGGTATTTTAGGTAATTATACCGGATACTGGTTTGGTTATCGCACCGGCCCGTTTATGGAAAATCGTAAAGAATCTTTATTCTTCAAAAAACGCTATATTGTAATGGCCGAAGAATTCTATGAGAAATACGGTGGTATGGCGCTGGTTTTAGGTAGATTTTTCCCCATAATCAGAACTTTTGCACCTATCTTTGCAGGAGTTGTTAAGGTAGATTTTAAAAAATTTAGTTTATATAACTTTGTCGGCAGTGTGGCCTGGGTGGCAACTTTAACGCTTTCGGGTTATTTTTTAGGCAGAAAATATCCCGGACTTAAAGATTATTTGCAGTATATTGTAATTGCTTTGATTGTAGTAACCAGTGTGCCGCTGATTATTGCATTTTTAAAAAGAAGTAAATTATCAAACAAAACAGACGAACATTAACTTATTAAATATTCACACAACATTACATGAGTACACAACATCCCTGGCATCAGGTTAGTCCGGGCGAAAACATTCCCGAGATAGTAAATGCTATCATCGAAATTCCCAAAGGTTCAAAAGCTAAATACGAAATTGATAAAGACTCAGGTTTATTAAAGCTTGACCGCGTATTATTTTCGTCAGTAGTTTATCCTGCCAATTACGGTTTCATTCCTCAAACTTATTGCGACGATAAAGACCCGCTAGACATTTTAGTATTAAGCTCGGTTGACGTTTATCCAATGTCATTAATTGAAGCTAAAGTAATTGGCGTAATGCACATGATTGATGGTGGCGAGCAGGATGATAAAATCATTGCTGTTGCTAAAAACGATATGTCTATCAATTATGTTAATGATTTAAGTGAGTTGCCTCCGCATGCAATGATTGAAATCAGAAACTTTTTTGAAGATTACAAAAAGCTGGAAGGTAAGAACGTAACCATTGAGCATTTGATGGGTAAATCTTACGCGCTTAAAGTGATTACAGAAAGCATGGAGTTATACCAGTCAACTTTCTCGGAGTACCAAAGTTAATACCTGGGCCCTGATTTAGACATAAACGGTTTTCATATTTTCCTGACCATATTTTTGGTTTTGCTGAACGGCTTTTTTGTTGCAGCAGAATTTGCCATTGTACGGGTTAGGGGTTCGCAGATTGAAATACAGGCAAAAGCCGGTAGCCGTATGGCTAAAGTTGCCCGTGGTATAATGCATAATTTAGATGGTTACCTAGCTGCTACGCAGCTGGGTATTACCATTGCATCGCTGGGCCTTGGTTGGGCCGGCGAAGAGGTG
>CAXYKR010000277.1:0-14615 GCA_964277815.1 uncultured Mucilaginibacter sp.
TCAATAACCGGATATTTTTTCTGTACATCAAAATTGGATGGCCGGCAAAGAATGCCCCAACAGTCGGTTACGCCATCACGTGCTTTAGCCACAAATATTTCGGGCAGTTTAATGCCGGTAGCCATCAGCTTACTGATATCGGCCTGCTCCAGGTCCATCAGTTTGGCACCGTCGGCGGTGCGGTGCAATTCGGTAATTGGAGCCGTGTTGATGGTAGAATAAGTATCGGTAAAAAACCGCTTATCTTTCGAAAATACCACCTGGTGGTTACCAGGCTTGGGCGTTAAATCAATTAGGTTTTTACCGTTAAACCCGATGCGGTAATAGTGGATGTGATACGGGTCTTCGCCGTTGTTACGACCGCAGGCCGTAAACCATACTTCGCGCTTAACCTCGTCCACACTATCTATATTACGCACCACCCAGTTACCTTTAGTAATCGGGTTTTTGATTTTACCGGCCTTGGTATCAACCAGGTACAGGTGCCGCCAACCATCTTTTTCCGACGACCAAATAACCTCGTCGGTTGCTGGCAGGTGTTTCATGTAGATGCGCTGCTCGTAGATGAATGTTTTTGTTTTTTCGTCGATGAGCGTACGTGTAGCGCCGGTTTGTGCATCAGCCTCCATAATGCGGTAACGCTGATGACCACGATCGGCCTTTTCGTAAATAAAATGCCGGCCGTCTTTTTCCCAATTCAGGTAAGGCACCTCTAAGTAGTTGTTGTCGTCCTGTACCGGCTGGCCCTTTGATTGCGCCAGGCTAAAGGTATGCAACTCGTACTTGGTAAGCTCATCACCGGGCTGCGCATAAGGCTGTGAGCGGAGCTCGCCACGGGTGGTATTGGGCAGCGATGTGAGTATGTAATAAACATTTTTGGTTTCGTGCGGTTCAGCTTTAAAACCAACCAAAAAGTTACTGCCCGGCGACCAGCGCCACTGCACAAATGGATTTTCTTTTGTACCGGCGTTGCTTAATTTCACAGGCTCGCCACCGTTGACAGGGCGTGCATATAAGTTATAGTCCTGTATATAAGCAGTCCACTTGCCATCCGGTGATTGGGCGTCCCATGCTCCTCGGCGGTTTCTGCGCTGGGATGGTTCAATGTTTTGTACAGATTTTTTGACCGTGTAAGTCGTTAAATCAGCATCGTAATAATTGCTGCGGTAACGAAACTTGATGCCTTTATCATCGGGCAGCCAGCTCACATCATACAATAACAAACGGTCGGCTGTAACCGGGGTGCCGCTTACAGCACTTAAAGCCGTAGCCATTTTTGCATTGTTGAAAGCCGAACCACGGGTTTTGTTTTCGGCATCAATGTAAACGTACTCTGCCAGGCTATCTTTGTTCAGGATGTTTCTGTACAAAAAACCTTTGCCATCCGGTTTCCAAACGGGGAAAACCGTTGTTTTAAATGCGGTGTTTCTTACCGCAGAGTCTGTTGCATTGGCTTTACTGTAACGCTGCAGCATCTCGTCGCGCGTTGGGAAATACGCTGTATTTTGTTGTGCGTTTGCCGCTCCGCAAGCCAAAGTGCATAAGGCAACTGCGAATAACCTAAGCGGGTTACTAAAAGAATTAAAATAACTCATTAAATTAAAGCGGCTTAATCATGAAACTATATTCGTAATTTTTATAAGGCAACTGGTATTGCGCCATCGGCCTTGAATGCCAGCTGTCAATGCCGCCTACGCCCATTTGCTTATAATCAATATTCCACTGGGTTTGCGGGCGCTTAACCAAATCGGCCACGTGACGCTGATGCCTTTTGGCGCCGTCGTCTAAATCGCTGTCGTAATAATGCAGGGCGCTGATGCTTAACGGCAAGGTTGAGGTAACCTGCAAGCCTTTACCCGAGCCATTGGTAACCCTGTACCAGCGCACATCGGTTTTATTACCGGTTTCTTGCGGGGTAACGTACGGGAAGTACTGCGCATCTACCGTTTGTTTGTAAATACCGAGGTTGGTACCAAAGTTACGGTCCTGGTAATTTTCTTGCGGACCACGGCCGTAGTATTCTACCCGGTTAAAACCGGCGGGAAAAATCCATTGCATACCAAAACGGGGCAGCATTTCTACTTTTTTAGAAGTATCGCCCACCAATAATTGCTGATGGGTTAATAATTCGCCTTTAGCGTTAAGGGTATACTCCAACTTCAATGTGGAGAAAACCTCGGGCAAGTCATACTCTGCCTTTACGATAGCCAAATTGTTTTCGACAGTCGACGACAGTTTTTTAAGCACCGGTTTGGCGGTAGTATTTTTCCAGGCTTTAAGTTTGTTTTGCAGGTCGGCACCAAAGTCGTTATCGTTAGGGGCACGCCAAAAATTAGGGTGCAATGCGCTGCCGGCATCAATGTATTGCTGCTTGTTAACTGCATAACGAGTTAGGAACCCGGTCCTTTGGTCGAAAGCTACACTTACGATTGGCGAACTGATAGTGATTACGCCACCACCCTCTGTTTTGGTTAAGGCTCCGTTTGGATTAACAGCCAAGTCATTTTTATACGAACCGCCCAGTCTCAATTGCTCGGTGGCAATCTCGTACCCGGCCGGAACCAGCGGTTGTGCCTTTTTAGTTTTGTAAGATAAATTTAAAAACGCTTCGCCGACAGGCAGGTTTTTAACCGGAATAGTGATAGTGCGTTTTTGATGCTGCATCACGTTAACATCACTTACCGAACCCGACTGTACTTTTTTACCGTTTACAATTACCTCCCAGTCCATTTTGGCGTTGCCTAAGTCCGAGAAGAATTTCTCGTTATAGATTTCCAGCTTATTGCCGCCGGTAAGGGTGGTGTGAATATCCTGGTAAACCTTTTTCATTTCGGCCGCGTGCGGGTAAGGCGTACGATTGGCGTAAAAAATGCCTTTGGCAGCGTAATTCCAATCGGTGATGGCTTCTTTAGTTTCGTAGTCGCCGCCGTAAGTATATACGGTATCACCTTTGCTGTTTATGCGTTGGAAACACTGATCAACAAAATCCCAGATAAAACCACCTTGAAAATGCTTAGGGTTGTCGCGTATTACTTTCCAGTAATCGGTAAAGTTACCCAGCGAGTTACCCATCGCATGCGCATACTCGCACATAATAAACGGTCGCGCAGGTTGAGGGTTATTTTGTACGTAAGAAAGCATAGCTGCTGGCGACGGATACATCGGGTCAATGATGTCAGAGTTCCACTCCCAGGTTAGCTTCCGGTAGTCGGCCACGGCACGTTCGTATTGTATAGGGCGGCTTGGGTCGCGCTGTTTCATCCACAAATAGCACGAGTAAAAGTTGTAACCGTTACCGGCCTCGTTACCCATACTCCAGATGACGATAGAGGGGCGATTTTTATCACGCTCTACCATGCGTTGCACACGTTGTAGGTGGGCCTGCACCCAGGTTGGCCGGTTAGCCATGGTTTGGGTAATATCGTAACCCATACCGTGCGACTCGATATTTGCCTCGCCCACTACATAAATACCGTACTTGTCGCATAAATCTAACCAGATTTCGCTGTTTGGGTAATGACTGGTACGCACGGCATTGATGTTAAATTTTTTCATCAATTGTATGTCGCGCAGCATAGCCTCGCGGGTAATTGTTTGCCCCGTAACAGGGTCTGTTTCGTGACGGTTTACCCCTTTAATAATTACCGGCTTTCCGTTCACCAAAAACTGCCCGTTTTTAATTTCACATTTACGGAAACCTATCTTCTGGCGGATAACCTCAATGACATCGCCATTGGCATTATGCAGCCTGATAGTAACGTCATACAAATTTGGAGTTTCGCCAGTCCATAGCTTAGGCGCAGTTACCGGGATATTTAACGATGCAGTAGCCCCAGTATCAAAACTAACCTTGTTAGCGGTAATTAAACGGGTGCTATCTTTGATTTCGATATCGGCCGTCAATTTGGCCGACGGTTTTTGATTTAGGGTGAGTTTGGTATTAAGCGTTGCATTTTTATACAGGCTATCCAAATCAGGTATCATTTCCACATCATAAATATGAGATGTATTGCGGGCCATCAGGTAACAATCGCGGGTGATGCCACTCAGGCGCCACATATCCTGGTCTTCGAGGTAATTAGCATCGCACCAACGCATTACGCGCATTACGATAAGGTTTTTGCCTTTGTTAAGATACGGAGTCAGGTTAAACTCAGACGGTAGTTTACTATCCTCGCCATAACCCACATATTTACCATTTACCCAAACTGTTAAGTTAGATTTGGCTGCACCAATGTGCAATACTACCTCTTGGCCTTGCCATTGCTCAGGAATAGTTACCTCGCGGCGGTAAACGCCGGTGTTGTTGACCTGCATAGGCACTACCGGCGGGTTAACCGTTTTATTGGGCATTAAATAAGCAAACTCAAAGCCCGAGGTCGTATAAATAGGAAAACCGTAGCCGTTCATTTCCCAGTTAGCGGGTACTTTAAACGTTTTCCAATTGCTATCATTAAAAGATGTTGATTCGAAATGTTGGGGTAATCCGGCAGGAGCCTCGGCCCAAAAGAACTTCCAGTTGCCGTTAAGGCTTTGGTAATTAGCTGATTGTTTCCAGCTGTTTTTAGCCGCCTCGGCATCGCTGGCATACGCAGTATAAGACGCATGCATTTTCATGCGGTTTTCCTCGGTCTTGGTTTCGTCAAGCCAGGGCAGTGTTTGAGCACAAACAGACAAACCACTCACCGCAAGCAGTGAGGTAATTATGCTCCTTTTAAATTTAGTTAACCCTATATAACATTGCATAAGGGTTAAAATTAACATTAGCCGACCTACTTTACTATAAAAATATTGGCAGGCAGTAATATCATTTTAACCCAGTTATCGATTGCATTGTTACATCAACAGCACATTTGAAGCAAAACAGACAACTATTACATTTGAGTACTAATTAGTTGAAGCTACTGTCTGATTACTGACGCCCGAAAAAACTCACGCTTAGTTAACCTATACATAACAGATTGTGTTTATCTATCAAACTTCCAGTAATCAAAATTAAACAGTTCGCGTCCTGCGGTAATGTTTTGCCCTTTAAATACCAGGTAAACATCGTGCGTGCCGGTTACCGGGTTATCTACCGGGGCCGACAAAAGCTTCCATGATTGCCATCCACCTGTGCGGGGCACATTGATTACTGCGATGGCTTTGCTTTTTACACTGTCGGCATGTACTTCCAGTATACCGCCGTCTAACCCGGCAGCTATCATGGCCGAAAATTTAGTGGGCGATGTACTGCCGAAATCTACGTTACGCAGTTTGATGTACCCACCTATGCGGGTACCGGTTACAAATACGCCGGTTTTATCGCTCTGGTCAATCTTACATTTTTCGGCCCAGGCTATGGTTTCGGCTTCTACCATGTTGTATGAATTAAGGGTTGCTACCGGCTCCACTCCCGTTTTGGAGATATTGATGGCCGGGATAGTACCATCGGCATTATATTTAAATTCCTCGATTGCGGTTGACCTGCCATAACTGCCTCCGCCTGGTAAAAGCCCGGTATGATAAAACAAGTACGATTTGCCCTTAAAATCAATGATACCGCCGTGATTGGTAAAACTATTGGTAGACTGACCGGTCATGATTTTGCCCTGATATTTCCATGGGCCGATGGGCTTGTCGCTCATCGAGTAGGACAAACATTCGGCTCCTTTACTGATACCCGCATACATTAAATAGTATTTGTTATTACGCTTGTAAAACCAAGGTCCTTCCACATACATATCTTTCACCGGCGGCGCACCTAAGTTATTAGCGCCGGTGCTATTATTGCGGGGTTGCCTTACACCACCAAAAGATTCTTCGGTTTGAGGTATCTGTACAATATCACCAGAGTACGACGTCATGTCTTTGTTCAATTTTACATAATAACAACTCCCGTTACCCCAGTACAAATAAGCCTGCCCGTCAGTATCAATAAAAACCGTAGGGTCAATGTTTGACCAGTTGCCTGTGCTGATAAGCGGCTTGCCTAAGGCATCTTTAAAAGGGCCCGTAGGTTTATCAGACACTGCCACCCCTACCGCCATGTTGTTATCGGTAGTTTGCGCGCAGATGTACCAGTAAAATTTGCCGTTGCGCTCAATACATTGCGCGGCCCATGCCCTGTCACGCGCCCAGGTAAAAGATTCGAGCGAGATGGGCACGCCATGGTCGGTCCAGTTTACCATATCGGTCGATGAACTCACCCGCCATTTGGTCATATAATAAAAATCCGTTCCGGGAATATCATCGCCAGTATAGGTGTAAACTACACCCTTATAAACCATAGGCGCCGGGTCGGGCGAGTAGTGGGTTTGGATAATGGGGTTTTGGGCATGGAGATTGTTAATGCCTAAAATCGCCAAAAGGCTCAGTAGGCTGAATGTTCTTTTATTCATGAGTATTTGTTGTTTAACAGTTACAAGCCGGCAAGCCTGATAGGTATGCCGGGGGCATAAACAAAATAAAGCAGGTTTGAAAACTATGTATCAAACCTGCTTAAAAAAAGCAATATTTCCTATAAGCTTCTATCTTACCTGCACATCAAAATATTCAGCTTTAATACCTCTGTCGCGTACAACGAGTGTATCTTTGGTGGCATATTTTATGTTCAGAAGCTTAGCGTTAATCGTGTAGTCAAGGTAGATGGCGCTCCTGTCTTTCCCGCCCAAACTGTTTTTTTCGCCGTTAGACACAAACTTACCGGTGCCTGCAACGTCGAAATTAGCAGAGTTACCGGTTACGGTGCACGTACCATCGTCGGCAAAAGTCAAAATTAAATCAACCGAAACGTTGGTACCTGTACTATTTTTAATGTTTACCGGCAATTTAGCTATTTTTAACCCTAAAGTTGATGCACTAACCACTTCGTTGTTTTCAACATACGGTGTACGGCGGCTTGCTGAGGTTACCGTACCGTTAGCCGATGTAATCTGGTCTGCTCCCCTGCGTAAATAATTTGCCTGCCATGGGTTTGCATATTTTACTGCATAAAGTACGAAATCTTTAGGCAGGGTACTCCAATTACCGGCAACTACACGTGATGGATTGGCTGTGTTAGGAATACCTTTCAAAATAGAGTCGGCGCCGTTAACACCAGTCATCACCAGCGGAATCACGTAGTTTCTGCTGATGGCCGTTGGGTCGGCAAAAAAAGCATCAGTTAACTGCACTTCTACCCCGCCAATGATACTACCAGAAGGGATAGTAATTTTATTTGACGCAAGCCGGTAATATGCTGAAGGCATCGCATTAATTTTAGCACCACCTCCGCTATAGTATAAGTTGTTTAGAAGTGACTCGTCTACCCTAAAATCAATAGATACATCTTTTTTATTTTCATAAACACCGCCGATGGTGGCTTTGATGGCGATTTTACGTTGGTTATCCAAAGAGTTATCCACATTTATATCTTCGCCAAGTTCTACCGTACGGACCGGGTACTGGGAGGCAAAATAAACCGCAGTATTGGTAAAGTCGGGGAACGGATTATCGCTGTTTTTGCAGGAGCCCAGCAAACCCGCAGCAAGAGCCAGCCCCATATATATTTTATTCAGTTTCATGTTTTTAAAATTATCTTTTTGCTGTTGGCACTTTTTATCTCCAACCCTGATTTTGTAAAAGCTGACTATATTTCTGCACTTCGGTGATTGGTATCGGTCCGTAATACATATAGCTTTGGAATGAGCGCGCTTCCACATTATCCAACGGCGTAATCACCGAGCCATTAACGTCCAGTCCTCTGGCAGTTTCATTCAATTTACTTAAGTCCACCTTCCAGCGGCGGAGGTCCCAAAAACGGAAGCTTTCAAAACTTAATTCCAATCGGCGCTCATTGCGTATCAAATCGCGCATCTTGCTTTGGTCAGACTTGCACTCTTCCAAATAAGGGTCGGCGAACGCAGCGTTAGGACTCAGAGCTCTTTTGCGGATTGCTTTAATAACATCATAAGCCGAATATGACTTACTGCCTGTTCCCATCGGTCCGTAGGCCTCATTCGCAGCCTCAGCATAATCAAGATACATCTCAGTGAAGCGGATGCGTGGTACATAATGGTTGCGGGGATTGAGCGAATTTGGGTTACGGTTCACATCCATGCGCAAACGTTTTTTCATATAATAACCGGTGCGTGTAGCATTGGGCTTATTAATAGCATCACTTGTAGTTGAGCTACTCCCAGTTCTGATTACTGCATTAGTTACACCCGCGGTACTACCATCGTAGATGATATAATTTCTGAATCTCGGGTCTCTGTTTGCATATGGGTTTGCCGGGTTGTAAGCGGCATTTGGATGGTTGATTGGATAACCATTGGCCATTGGAAATGCATCTACCAGATTTTGCGTAGGATTCATAAAACCGTTACCGAAAAGGGACGGTGGAAAATTCTGAGCTTCCTGAATCTGCGCGTCATTACTGGTTGACAAGTTTTGCCTCCAGATAATTTCGGCCGGGTTAGTTCCATTACTTTGATTATCAACATCAGTTGCATAATAGGTTAAACCCGACAACGGTAAGGCGTTTACGCCGCCGCGGTAATCTATAAGCGTGGAAGCAGCTGTTGCTGCCGTTTGCCATTTGGCTGCTGTTGAATTAAAAGCGGGGCTGGCAGCCAGCAAAGCCACCCTCGCCCTCACTGCTTTTGCAATCAATCCGTTAAATAACTGCCGTGCGGCCGTTCCCATCACCCGGTTGTAGGTTTCGGCATTTTGAGTGTAAGTTTGAAAGGCCGACGGAATTTGCGCTGCTGCACTTATATCATTATATTCTACCGGCAAATAAGCTTCAGCACTGTCTAAATCCGTGTAAACCTGTTTAACACAATCATCAAAACTGGCCCTCGGGCGGTTAAAGTCATCGGCAGCTGTTTGATACTTAGTAATAAGAGGCACGCCCATTAGCTGACCGTTGCTGGCCACGCCGCCATGATTACGAAGTAGAAAATAATAATATAAAGCACGAAGGCCAAATGCTTCACCCCGCAACCGCCGGTTAAATAGCGTATTTGCTTCTGTATTTGCCGCCCACTTTACTTTAGCAGAGTTTTCTAAAAAAAGATTAATGTACTGCATAGCCTCGTATGACTGGTTCCAGACCGAGGTAGGATTGTTTGATGATGTCCAGGCACCAGTTGCCAACTGCTGATAGGCTGAACCTAACTGGTTAGTTACCGCATCATCTGTTGCATACTCAGAATTATCGTAATAATTTGGAATATTAATGTAAGCGTTGACTAAAAAACCCTGAGCATAGGTTGCATCCGTATACATCTGTTCTATGCTTTTAAGATTTTCGGGCTCCGGTGCTAATACCTTTCTACAGCCGGAGACGGCAATTGCCGCAAGTCCTAAAATTGCTATATATAGTTTCATGTGATTTACCATCTGTAAAATAGTTTAAAAAGCTGTTCTAACACCCAGGTTAAAGAAGCGTGTTTGAGGCGCCGTACCAATATTGGTTTCCATTAACCTGCGCTCTTTGGCAATAACCAAAAGATTATCCCCTTGTGCATATACACTCAAGCCACGAACGAATGATTTTTTGAACATTTCGTTATTAAAGTCATAAGTGATTTGCACCCGGTTCAAGTTAAGCCGGTTGGTTTTATACTGCCAGAAAGTTGAGTTGCGGTAATTATTGGCGGTACTATTAGTGCTTAAACGCGGATAAGTAGCTGTAGCCGCTGTAGCCGGCGTCCAGCGTCCTAATACTTCTTCAGAGTATTTACCCGAAGCACTTGGCCAATAATATGAGCTATTTTTAAAGGCCATTGCGCCAGTGTTACCTGAAGCCAAGGCAAACAGCGTAAACTGTTTCCATTTAACGGTAAGGTTAACACCAAAATTAAAAGGCGAAGCAGCGAAACCGTTTTTACCCAGATTTACCTGGTCGCGCGTGTCAATTACACCGTCGCCGTTAATATCCTGGTATTTAAGGTCGCCCGGTTTAACGGTACCAAAGGTTTGGCGTGGAGAATTATCAATATCGGCCTGGTTTTGAAAAAATCCCAAGCTTACATATCCAAAGTTTGCATCTAATGCTGTACCTGTTCTAGATAAATAGGTTTCGGCAGGGGTTTCATCTCTACGTAACACTTTAGAGTTGTAAAACAAGCCAGTAACACCCAGTGAATATTGTACCTCGCCTATCTTTTTATTCAGGTTAACGGCGAAGTCAACACCTTTGCGTTGCTCTTTACCAAAATTTATCCAAGGTCTAAAATCGCCCGAACCCGAAAAGTAAGACGGATATATGGTAAGCCCTTGCGCCAGTAAACCATCTGTTGTTTGATTAAAATAGTTGGCGTCAAACGTGATCGTATTATTAAACATGCCGCCTTCCAGGCCAACTCTTACTTCGTTCCGTTTAACAAAAGTTAGGTCGGGGTTACCGCCGCCTACCGAGCGGGTAGTATTACCACCAGCTGCACCATCGCGCCAATTATAAAAACCTGCAATTGGGCTACGATTGGTAAAAAAGCCTTCGTACAAGTAATAATCAACCGCAACACTTCTGTCATTTGACCTACTGCCGGTTACATCCAAATCTTGTTTTAAAGAAGAGTATGACGCATTGATTTTTAAGTTATTAAAAATTGAAAGATTGTTTTTGAAAAAATCCTCATCGCTCAAACGCCATCCTAACGTTACGGTAGGTGATATACCGTCTCTCTTACCCTGAGGCAATTTTGCAGAATGCACCAACGAACCCGAAAAATCTACATAATACTTTTTGCGGAAGTTATAGCCGGCCTGCAAACCCAGGTTGGTATTTTTAAGTGGTTGGTAAACACCGTTACCATTATCGGAATCACCTGAATACTGACTCATAAACCACCAGCCTAATGCTGTTGCCGTAACATTATGGTCATTAGCAAAAGTACGGCGGTAATCAAACTGTGATTTAAACGACATCGTTTGCGTATAAATGGACCGGCCTACATTTTCGGTAGTAGAGTTTTGGTCTACACCAAATTGTGTTAAACCTGTAATAACGTCTGTTCCATTAACTGTACTCCAGGTTGGCTGGAAAGTTGCATATGGTAACTGGTACGCCTCAGAGTAAGTTGTATTAAAATCCAGGCTCGTACCCGCTGTAAATGATAAACCTTGTGTAAAAGTCGACAAATCGGCTTTAGCGTTAAGATTATAGAGGAAGCTGCGCGATTTGGTTTTAATATATCCGGCAGCCAGCATATCCGAAAACACGTTGGTTTGAGCCGTTGATAAGCCGCCTAACAGGTACTGCCCGTCAATGATATGGTTACTATTATTGGCCAGGGCAAGTGCCTGCGCGTTACTTGGGTCAATGGCGCTGATTGGGATAAGCGGCGAAAAACGATTGAAGTTTGGAGGTATAGTAGCACTGGCACCCCAAAAGTCACCCCTTCCTACATAATTATCAGCCAGGTTGGCTACTGCATTTGCCGAAGCGCTTAACCATTTAGAAATGTTCATGTCTACATTTCCTCTTACATTAAAACCGAAGTCGTAATTGTTTTTCTGCTCACCATAATTGTTCAAGCTATTATTATAGTTTAAGCCAATATTGGTATAGTAGCGCGCAAACTCGTTACCGCCGGCAATTTCGGTGGTTACGTCGGCTCTTTTAGCGGTCTTGCGCAGGTAATCCGAACTAAAAAAATCAATATCCGGGTATCGGAATGGATTTGTTCCGGCACGGGTCATGTCTATTTCGCTCTGCGTATAACCCGACGATCCCTGCCTGATAGCGATGCCATCGTTGGTTAACGCTTCATTATAAAAAGTCATATAATCAGCAGCGTTGAGGTATTTAGGGTATGCTTTAGGCACAAACAACCCGGCATTACCGCGCACATCAATACGTAGTGCACCAATTGGTCCTCTTTTAGTGGTTATTAAGATTACGCCTTTAGAAGCATTGCTACCATATAATACAACTGCATTTGCACCTTTAAGCACCGTAATTGTTTCCACCTCAGTAAGGCGAACGTCGCTCGCGCGGCGCGGAATACCATCTACCAATATCAAAGGTGCCTGCCCCCATATATTAGTACCGGTTACGCCACCTACCAAACTTTGTAAGTTATCTAAACTATAAGAGCTATAACTTTTCTTTAAAAGTTCGGTTACGTTAACGGCGGAAACGCCTCCAGGCAAATCGTCTTTAGCTACCGTTCGGAATGCTACGTTTACCAGCGAATCAGTTTTTTCCTGCCCGTATGTTTGCACCACACCTGCAAAAAATGCAGCAAACAAAACACAACAGGTTTTTATATATCTTCTCTTCATTGTTATCGAATAATTAAATTACCAACCTGGATTCTGTTTAAACTCAGCATAGGTGTTCACATCGTCTCTCAGGAAAGGCAACCAGTAATGACGATCGGTAAATTGCCTTTCGAATAAAACCGTTTCTCTGAAGTTTCTTACACGAGCATTTTTGGGATCTGCATACACTTGTGTATTAGTCAAGGCACGATCAAACTCGATAGCTTTTTTCAATGTGTATGGACGTTGTGTTAAGAGTAGCCAACGGCGCAAATCATTAAATCTATGGCCTTCAAACGCTAATTCTACTGCTCTTTCGCGGCGCAACTCACTCATAAAGCTGGTTGTTGACCCTAAAAACTTAGCATTTATACCAGGCATACCTGCACGGGCACGCACTTTATTAACTGCAGCCACAGCCGACAGCGAATACCCGGGAGCAATGCTTTGCGGTGTACCGTAACCATTGGCAGTAGCCTCTGCATACATCAGGTATACATCGGCCAATCGCAATAAGCTTAACGCGAAAGTGTTGTTATCTGGCAAACCGGTACCATCCATATTGTTCATGTTTTTGGCAACCACTTTAGAGTTCATGTAACCTGTCCAAACCTTTTTGTTGCCATCAGCAGTGCGCATTAGGCCGTTGGTAAATAAGCTTGCATATTGCCTATACTCGTTATTACCAACCGCAGCCGCATTGTTAACACATTTTTCGCCATCAATCACAATATCATTGTAAAAGCGCGGGTCGCGGTTGCGCCATGGATACTCCGGATCATAACCACTTTCCGCATCTGCTTTTTCGGGATCAGGGATTGGTAAACCGTTAGCCATACCATAATAATCTGCGTAATTAGCAGTTGGATAAACCTTTATACCAGTTGTGTGAATTACTAAAGGCCGGTAATCGTTTACCTGGTTCCAACGCCAGCGATTTTGCACTCCTACTAAACTTTCGTGCATAATATTTTCTTTTAGGCCCGGAACTAAACCACCTTTATTCCAGGTATAAAATATATCACGTATTTGTGAGTAGGGAGCCAGTTCGTAGCGTTGTGTAGACTCTATACTCTGCAGCATTTGAGCAAATACATCGGCAGATTTTTTACAGTAGTCAACATTATAAGCACTGTTTCCGGTTGATTCGCGATTCATGAGCGGGCTGCCGGCAAACAAATAATTTTTAGCTAAAAAGCCTAATGCCATCCATTTGTTGATACGATCGGCATTATTGCCAACGGTTTGTCTACCCGCAGTTGTCTGGTCCCAGTCCGAAGGCAACAGTTCTGAGGCTTTCTTTAAATCAGCAGCAACTTTATCAGCAGTGGCCTGATAGCTTAGCCTGGATATTTTAATAACACTGTTGGTAGGTAAAACCTGGTCAATATAAGGCAAGCCACCCCAGTATTGCATTACCTGATAATGAAAGAAGCCCCTGAAAAAATAAAGCTGACCGGCTATCAGGTCTTTCTCTTCCTGCGTAGCGTCAGTCATTTTATCCAGATTAGCTAAGCCAAGATTGGCTTTCCTGATACCATACCAGCACAAACCCCATAAATTACCCTTGCTACCGTTGTCTGAAGAATTGGAAGCACCACTACCATCAGCGCCTAAAAACGTATACAGGATTCCGGTCCAGTTAAAGTAGTTGCCATTATCGATATGATAAGAAATGAGGCGCTGTTCGGTAGGTTCCCAAAACTCATCCTCTCCAAGATTGATGCTGTTATGAGCTTGATTTACACTCAACAGCGGAATACAGTTATAAAGCTCCTCGGTAAAACCCTGAAAGTTGCGAAAGTTTTTATACGGATCTGTTTCCTTGATATCGGTTAAAGGAGATCTATCCAGATATTTTTTGCACGAACTTAGTGCGCCTGTGCCCAACACAATCATCAAAGGCAACAGTATTTTTGTAAATAATTTCTTCATCTTTTATAATTTACAAGGTTATGTCAATACCCACGTTAAAGCGCCTTACAGTAGGATAAGCGCCATTACTACCGTCACCAGCACCGCTAAAGTTCGACTCACGGTCATCCGGCATTTTTGTCCATAGCAGTAAGTTGTTTCCGTTTATGTATAAGCGGCAGGTTTTTAAACCGATTTTTTTAATGTAATTGACAGGCAGGGTATAGCCTATTTCGGCATTTTTCAAACGCATATAGGAGCCATCATAATAATAACGGGTACCGTTTGCACCCGAAGCGTTTTGTACTGTATATCTCGGCAATGGGACATCGCCTGTTCCGTTTACAGCATTGTAATACGGGCGCTCAACAAAAATCACGTTACTCAGGCCCTGAAAATTGGGAAAGAATATCTGACGCGTTACGTTATTGACACCATAAAACTGAACAAATAAACTAAAGCGTTTC
>CAXYKR010000278.1:0-7645 GCA_964277815.1 uncultured Mucilaginibacter sp.
TTCAGCGTGTGCTCTTCCGATCTTTTTTCGGGCAGGGTTAAGCGCGAAACCAGGTCATTCACCCGTTGCTCAATAGATAAAGCCGGGTCCTGAAATCGATAAGCGTACTCGCTCGGCCGTGGTTTCCAGGCAAAGCAAATTAGTAACAATAACGATACAGGCAGAGCCGTAAGGCCGGTGTACTTCAGTTTTTTCATGCTGAATAGTTAATGATTAAAATGTGTTTAAAGGTTGATAAAAGGGACCGGAAAAAAAGCTTTCGGAGCGTAAAGTATATAATCGGTTTGTGTTGTAAATCTATAGAAATATAATTAAACTTGCAATCGATTGCATAAACTTAACTTTCAGTTGCCTCATAAATCATCATCGGATGTTACGGGCAGCTCATTCAAACCAACAAAATCTAAATTATAATGCGGCAACAGTTTAGAGTTTTAAGCTTACTGGCTTTTGTATGGATACTTACATGGGCTAACCGCTGTTTCGCAGACGATGGTTATAAGCTTTGGCTAAATTATTCTAAAATCAACGACAGGGCCGTAGCAGCGTCTTATAGCCAGCAGTTAAAGCAAGTTTATTTTGCAGAAGGCATAGGCAGCGCTAATGTGGCTCGCAAAGAGCTGATGCAAGGCATGGAAGGTTTGTTGCAATTTACACCGCAAGTATCAAATGCTGGCAACGCCGGTTTATTGGTGGGTACTTATCAAAAATTACCGGCAGGAGTTACCAAAGGCCTTGCTGCTGTTGGTAATGATGAAGGTTACGTTATCAAAACCATCAACGCTAATAATCGCAAGCAGATTGTGATTACCGGCAAAACCGAGACCGGTGTTTTGTATGGCGTTTTTAACTTTTTAAGATTGCTGCAAACGCAGCATCTCATCAGCGCATTAAACATCAATGAGTATCCGAGGCTGGAACGCCGTGTGCTCAACCATTGGGATAATTTGAACCGCACGGTAGAACGGGGCTATGCTGGGGCGTCTATCTGGAACTGGCACAAACTGCCCGGCTACATCGACCAGCAATATATTGATTATGCCCGCGCTAATGCTTCCATCGGTATTAATGGTACAGTTTTAAATAATGTAAATGCCAACGCTTTGATGCTTACCCCGGAGTATTTGGTGAAGGTAAAGGCACTGGCGGATGTTTTCAGGCCGTATGGCATTCGGGTGTATTTATCGGTCAAATTCAGTAGTCCTATCGAGGTAGGTAAATTAAAAACAGCCGACCCGTTAAACGGCGAAGTACGCCAGTGGTGGAAAGATAAAGCTAACGAGATTTACAAATACGTGCCCGACTTTGGCGGCTTTTTAGTAAAGGCTAACTCTGAAGGGCAACCTGGTCCGCAGGCTTATGGGCGTAACCATGCCGATGGCGCCAACATGATGGCCGAGGCACTGGCTCCACATAATGGCATTGTGATGTGGCGTGCATTTGTGTACGACAGTAACCCATTGAACGACCGTGCTAAACAGGCTTATGACGAGTTTAAACCCTTGGACGGCAAGTTTGCCGACAACGTAATTGTGCAGGTAAAAAACGGCGCGATTGATTTTCAGCCGCGCGAACCTTTTCATCCGCTTTTTGGTGCGATGGACAAAACGCCGCTGATGATGGAGTTTCAGATTACTCAAGAGTACACCGGATTTTCAACCCATTTATTCTATGAGGCTCCTTTGTTTAAAGAAGTGCTGGATGCTGATACTTATACCAAAGGCAAAGGCACTACCGTAGCCAAGGTGCTCGAAGCTAAGCCACATGCCAAAGCGGTTACAGGCATTGCCGGGGTAGCAAACATTGGTACCGACCGCAACTGGTGCGGACACCCGTTTGCTCAAAGTAACTGGTATGCCTTTGGCCGTATGGCCTGGAACCCCAACCAGTCGCCTGCTCAATTAGCCAATGACTGGCTACGCATGACTTTTACTAACGACAAAAGCTTTGTGCAGCCCATGGTGCAGCAAATGCTGGCCTCGCGCGAAAACACGGTAAACTATATGACGCCCCTGGGCTTGCATCATATTATGGGCATCAATACCCACTACGGCCCCGGCCCCTGGGTAGATAAAGCCGAACGGCCCGACTGGACCTCGGTACATTACCACAAGGCAGACAGCCTGGGTATTGGTTTTGACCGCAGCAGTACTGGTAGCAAAGCCACCTCGCAATACGCGCCGCAGGTACAGCAAAAGTTTGATAATTTAGCCACCTGCCCCGATAGTAACCTGTTATGGTTTCATCACCTGAGCTGGAACTACAAGATGCGGTCGGGCAAAACGCTTTGGTACGAATTGGTGCATCACTATTACGAGGGAGTAGATTCGGTAAGGCACCTGCAAACTGTTTGGAACGGCATGCAGGGTAAGGTTGACCAGCAGCAGTACACTGCCGTAAAACAGTTAATTGCTATCCAGTTAGAAGAAGCCATCCGCTGGCGGGATGCTTGTGTACTTTACTTTCAAACGTTTTCTAAGCAGCCTATCCCTGCCGGTTACGAAAAGCCTTTACACCCGTTGTCATACTATCGAGAGATGCAGTTTCACTTTGCGCCGGGTATTGGCGGTAATATTTAAGAAATCTAAAATTACAGACCTCATATCATGTTTAAAACAAAGTTAAAAATCAACGTCGCTTTACTGTTGGGCGCAAGCATGGCGGTAGCCTGTCAGTCGTCCGATAAGCAAAAGCAATCAGCAGAGCAAAAAGACACTGTAGCTCAGGCCGACAGCAACGCAAAAAAATATATCTCCCAGCCGCTCATCAGCTCTATTTATACGGCCGACCCATCTGCCCATGTGTTTAACGGTAAAATTTATATTTATCCGTCGCACGATATTGAGTCGGGCATCCCACA
Organism: uncultured Mucilaginibacter sp.; assembly: GCA_964277815.1. Taxonomy (GTDB): domain Bacteria; phylum Bacteroidota; class Bacteroidia; order Sphingobacteriales; family Sphingobacteriaceae; genus Mucilaginibacter. The sequence continues at coordinate 2,861 of CAXYKR010000278.1, forward strand.
AAACGACAACGGCGACCATTTTAACATGAAAGATTTCCACGTTCTATCGATGGACAGCATAGGAGGGAAGGTAACCGACAACGGTGTGGCTTTAGATATTAAAGATATTCCTTGGGCCGGCCGCCAGCTTTGGGCACCTGATGCTGCTTACGAAAAAGGTATTTACTACCTGTATTTTCCGGTTAAAGATAAAAGCGATGTGTTTCATATCGGCGTAGCCACCAGCAAATCACCTGTAGGGCCGTTTAAGGCCGAGCCTAAACCTATTGAGGGCAGTTACAGTATTGATCCATGTGTTTTTAAGGATACTGACGGCAGCTACTACATGTATTTTGGCGGCATTTGGGGCGGCCAATTGCAACGCTGGGCTACGGGTACCTATTCGGGGCCTAATGGTTCAAAAACCGACTTGGAGCAAGACGATAAACCTGCTTTATCAGCCAAGGTAGTTAAAATGAGTTCTGACATGCTTAGCTTTAGCGAGAAACCCAAAGATGCAGTTATACTTGATGAAAACGGCAAGCCGCTTTTAGGTAAAGATCACGACCGCCGCTTTTTTGAAGGTTCTTGGATGTATAAATACAACGGTAAATATTACTTCACGTATTCAACCGGCGATACCCACCGTTTAGTTTACGCCACCGGTACCAGTCCTTACGGACCGTTTACTTATAAAGGCGTAATATTGGAGCCGGTTGAAGGCTGGACTACACACCATTCTATTGTTGAAATTAAAGGTAAATGGTACCTGTTTTACCATGATACGCAACTGTCGGGCAAAACGCACTTACGTAACGTAAAGGTAACCGAACTTAAATACAACCCGGATGGAACCATCCAAACCATTAACGAGCACATAAAGTAATTGTCCGTTAATGGATTATCTGCCGGTGCTCTCATAAACAATGCTTAAACCGCTGTTGGTTATGAGAGCACCGGCAGTTTTAATAATGACCTATGATGATTTGATATGAGAAAAGTATTTTTTTGTGTGTTTGCCCTGATGCCTTATCTGCTGGTGGCACAAACGGTAACCGAAGTTAAAACTCCGGGTGCCTTCGCGGTTACGCAGTCGGGCAAAGCAGCACCTGTATTATTTGATAGCGCTGACGACGAACTGATTGCCATTGCAGGTAAACTATTTACTGAAGATGTGCAACGGGTAAGCGGTCAGTTACCGCAGCTAATTAACGCCAAACCTTCCGGTAAAAGCGTGATTATTGTAGGCACGGTAGGCAAGTCTAAGTTTATCCGTGAACTGATAGCTTCTAAAAAGCTGCAGGCCGGTAAACTTAAAGGCGACTGGGAAAGGTACCAGATACAACTGTTAAAGGCGCCTTACAAAGGGGTAGACCAGGCTTTGGTAATTGCAGGCAGTGATAAGAGGGGAGCGGCGTATGGCTTGTTAGAGCTATCGAGACTAATGGGCGTATCGCCATGGTACTGGTGGGCAGATATGCCAGTGCAGAAAAAATCGGCTATCTATGTAAGTGCCGGTACGCCGGTTACCGATGCGCCTAAGGTAAAATACCGAGGTATCTTTATTAATGATGAAGCACCCGCATTTTCGCGGTGGACTAAAGAAAAATTCGGCGGCGTTAATCACTCAGCTTATGAAAAAGTTTTTGAACTCATTTTACGTTTAAAAGGCAATTACCTTTGGCCGGCCATGTGGGGCAATGCCTTTAACGATGATGACAAATTAAATCCGGTACTGGCCGACAAATGGGGTATTGTAATGGGTACTTCTCACCACGAGCCCATGCAGCGTGCCCAACAGGAGTGGAAGCGCTATGGCCATGGTGCCTGGGACTACACCAAAAACGATACGACATTAAGAAGTTTCTGGCGTCAGGGTATCATCAATATGGGTAAGCACGAAAGCCTGGTTACCATTGGTATGCGTGGCGACGGCGACGAGCCTATGACACAAGGAACGGCTACTGCTTTGCTGGAAGGAATTGTAAAGGACCAGCGTAAAATTATTGAAGAGGTAACTAAAAAGCCGGCTTCGCAAACGCCACAGATATGGGCGTTGTATAAAGAAGTTCAGGATTATTACGATAAAGGCATGCGAGTGCCTGACGATGTTACCCTGCTATTGTCTGATGATAACTGGGGCGATTTACGAAAGCTGCCCGTATTGAACGAAAAGCCAAGGTCAGGTGGTTACGGCATTTACTACCACTTTGATTATGTGGGCGACCCACGTAATTACAAGTGGATAAACACCAACAATATTGCCCGCGTTTGGGAACAGATGCACCAGGCTTGGGAATACAAAGCACGGCAGGTATGGATTGTAAATGTGGGCGATATCAAGCCAATGGAATTCCCGATTTCTTTCTTTCTGGATTATGCCTGGAACCCGGCTAAATGGAACGAGGGAAACCTAAACAATTACTACACCCAATGGGCAAAGAGCAATTTTGGTGCGCAGTATGGTAAAGAGATTGGCGACATTATGCGATTGTATGCACAATACATAGCCAGGAGGAAGCCTGAACTGCTTGATGACAACACGTACAGTTTGCAGAATTACAATGAGTTTGAAAACGTAGTAAGCGATTGGAACAAGCTTTTAGGCCGTGCAGAAAACATAAACACCAAACTAGACAGCAGCTATCGCGACGCCTTTTTTCAGGTAGTATTGCATCCTTTAAAAGCAACCGCTAATTTATACGAGATGTACGAGGACGTAGCTTACAATAAAATGTTTGCTGCTAAAAACGACGCCCGGGCAAATGCATATGCTGATAAAGCTAAGGCTGCTTACCTGAAAGATTCGCTGCTATCGGTACAATACAACCATGTAATGGCAGGTGGTAAATGGAACCACATGATGGACCAGGTGCACATCGGTTACCGTATATGGAACGACCCACCGGTTAACCATATACCCAAGTTAACCTACGTTAACGCGGATGCTGCCACGCAGGCAACTGCAACCGAACACGCCACCAGCAAAAGTGCGGAGGCTATGATTACTGGAAAATCGACGATATATACTTTTTTTGAGAAAGACGGTTACGTGTCTTTAGAGGCCGAACATTTTACCCGCGCCACTAATGCCAACGGCGTACAATGGAAGGTAATACCGGGCATCGGTAAAACAGCATCGGGGGTAAGTACGTTCCCGGTAACAGCCACCGCGATGGTTCCGGGCAAAGGCAGCCCGCATCTGGAGTATGATTTTTATACTTACGATAAAGGCGAATTTGCCATACAGGCTTACTTTTCACCTACGCTTAATTTTAGAAACGATAAAAACGGGTTCCAATACGCGGTATCAGTTGACGACGAGCAGCCCCAAATCGTATCTGTAAATAACAATACTGATGTGAATGTATGGCGCGGTTGGGTTGCCAATAACATCATCATCAAAAAATCAAACCACAACATTGCAACACCTGGTAAGCACACGCTTAAATACTGGATGGTAAGCAACGGCCTGGTTTTACAAAAGGTGGTGCTGGATTTTGGCGGCGTTAAGCCAAGCTACCTTGGTCCGCCCGAAACACTGGCTAAATAAATAATTAGTCAGTCACAACTAAATACAAAAACGGCCCGCTTTAATTAAAAGCGGGCCGTTTTATTTTATAAGGTTAGCCTAAGCTTAGCCTTTACGCTGAAAAGCTTTTTGAGCAGCCTCAACAATAGCAGGTGCGTTAAGCTTATATTTTTGCATTAGCTGCTCTGGTGTGCCCGACTCGCCGAAAGAATCGTTTACAGCCACATACTCTTGCGGAGATGGCAGATGGCGAGCCAGTACCTGGGCTACAGAGTCGCCAAGGCCGCCTAAACGGTTGTGCTCTTCGGCAGTTACCACGCAACGGGTTTTGGTTACCGATTTTAGGATAGCTTCTTCATCCAGTGGTTTAATAGTGTGGATGTTGATAATCTCAGCCGAAATACCCATAGCCTCCAGTTGCTCACCGGCTTGTATAGCTTCCCAAACCAAATGTCCGGTAGCTATAATAGTTACATCAGTGCCTTCGTTTACCATCCAGGCTTTACCAATCTCAAATACCTGGTCGGCAGGGGTAAAGATAGGAACTACCGGGCGACCAAAGCGCAGGTATACCGGGCCATGGTGTTGGGCAATAGCCAACGTAGCTGCCTTGGTTTGATTGTAATCACAAGGGTTGATGACAGTCATGCCGGGCAGCATTTTCATCATACCCAAATCTTCTAAAATCTGGTGGGTTGCACCGTCCTCTCCCAGAGTTAAACCGGCGTGTGATGCACAAATTTTAACGTTTTTATCCGAGTAAGCTACCGATTGGCGGATTTGGTCGTAAACCCGGCCGGTAGAAAAGTTAGCAAATGTACCGGTGAATGGGATGTGCCCGTCGATAGTTAAACCGGCTGCAATACCAATCATATTGGCTTCAGCAATACCTACCTGTACAAAACGCTCAGGGAAGGCATTGATAAAGTCCTGCATTTTAAGTGAGCCAACCAGGTCGGCACAAAGGGCAACTACCTTGGGGTCGCGTTTACCGGCCTCCAGCAGTCCCGCCCCAAAGCCCGAGCGGGTATCTTTTTTTTCTGTATATGTGTACTTAGTCACGGTTGTAATTTAATGAGTGAGGTTTAGTTATTAAGTTATTGGTGTATTTAGTTATTAAGTGTAGGGAATAATTAATTAACCAAATAGATGATAATATATTACACTGCTGACACACCATGATGTTGCCTAATAGTCTAACTCTGTACTCTTGATTCTATAATCTATACTCTATCTCTCCAGGGGGCTAATAGTCTCCCAACGTCTCTTCTAAT
>CAXYKR010000279.1:0-7457 GCA_964277815.1 uncultured Mucilaginibacter sp.
AGAAGGTGATTAGTAATATTCAGGAAGTTAAAGCTCGTGGCGGCCGGTTAATAGCCATTGTAACCGAGGGCGATACCGAGGTGAGAGGCATGGCCGATTACGTGATTGAAATACCGCAAACAGCCGAAGCATTTGTGCCGCTGGTAGCCACCATACCTCTGCAGTTGCTATCGTACCATATTGCGGTATTGCGTGGCTGTAACGTTGACCAGCCCCGTAACCTCGCAAAATCTGTTACGGTAGAATAATATCTATCTATTTTAATTTACAGGCCGTCCAGATGTTCAGTTATGAATATTCGGACGGCCTTTGCTGCTTTTAAACTTAGTGTAGATTTAACAATAAAAAAATCTGTAAAGACTATAAACAAAAACAATGCATCTTATATTTGTTCATAGATTTTGTAGATATGACTATTACTCAGCTCGAATACATCGTTGCCGTTGATACTTACAAGAGTTTTGTGCTCGCGGCAGATAAATGTTTTGTAACGCAACCTACCTTGAGTATGCAGATACAAAAACTGGAAGATGTACTGGGCGTAAAAATTTTTGACCGCACCCGGCAGCCGGTAGTAGCTACCGAGGTAGGCATGGAAATTATCTCTCAGGCACGCATTATGCTGGCCGAAAGCTATAAAATCAAGGAAATTATTACCGACAGGCAAAAAGAACTCACCGGCGAATTAAAGATTGGTATTATCCCAACTATAGCGCCTTATTTGTTACCGCGCCTCATCGGGCGGTTTGTAGAGAAGTATCCGCAGGTAAAGCTGGTAGTTTGGGAACAAAATACGGAGAGTATTATTCAGCAGTTAAAATTGGGGGTGATTGATTGCGGTATCTTATCAACTCCGCTGCGCGAGAATAGCCTGACCGAAATACCGGTGTTTTACGAAAACTTTGTGGCTTACGTATCTAAAGCCAGTAAGTTGTATAAAAAGAAAAACATTAGCGCCGAAGATATCGACATTGAAGAGTTGTGGGTGCTTGATGAAGGACACTGTATGCGCGAACAGGTGTTAAACATCTGCCAGCGGCGCAAATCAACCAAAGGCTTTCAGCATTTTGAATATAACACGGGGAGTGTTGATACCTTGAAACGCATGGTAGACCAAAATGACGGCGCTACTATACTGCCCGAACTGGCTTTAGACGATTTGAGCGATAAGCACCTCGAGAAAATACGCTATTTTAAATCGCCGGAGCCAGCCCGTGAAGTAAGCATCGTGATACAGCGTAATTTTTTAAAGCGCCGGATGATTGAAGCACTGAAAAATGAAATCCTGCATTTTATTCCCAAAAAGCTGAAAACGAAAAAGAAAAAGGAAGTGATGGATATTTAAATGGTGATAGCTGTTTTGCAAAATTCATAACAAAAAAGTCACACAGTGTTTTAATAGCAATGCTGATATTTGGATTTTTTAAAAACCATACTCAGTATGAACATTAAACACAAGCTTTTAGCTGTTCTTGCTTTCACGTCCTCACTGGCTACGGCCCAAAAGGTTAAACCCGCTGTGGGCACTTATACACTAAACCGCCCTAAACTGGTAGTGGGTTTGGTGGTTGACCAGATGCGCTGGGATTATCTTTATCGTTTTGCCGACCGTTACGAGGCAGGTGGTTTCCGCCGTTTACTTGGCGAGGGCTTTACTTGCGAAAATACACACATTGATTATTTGCCTACCGAGACCGGTCCCGGTCACTCTTGTATCTATACAGGCTCTGTGCCGTCTATACACGGTATAGCCGCCAATAACTTTTTTATACAAGCCACTGGTCGCTATATGTATTGCGCCGAAGATACCACTGTGCAAACGGTAGGCTCCACCTCGCCCGCCGGCATGATGTCACCACGTAATTTACAGGCCAGCACGATTACTGACGAACTGAAAATGGCGACCAACTTTCGCTCTAAAGTAATTGGTATTGCTTTAAAAGACCGCGGTAGTATTTTACCGGCAGGCCATACGCCTGATGGCGCTTACTGGTTTGATGATGCCTCGGGTAACTGGATTACCAGTACTTATTACACCAAAAGCTTACCGGATTGGGTGAACCAGTTTAACAATAAAAAACTGGTGAGCACTTATTTAAGCAAACCCTGGAATACCCTATATCCGATAGATAGCTATAAGCAAAGTACGCCAGATAATACACCTTTTGAGGGCGCTTACCGCGGCGAAACTTCACCTGTTTTCCCGCACAATATTCCGGCATTAAAAGGCGCAGATTTCAGTGCCATACGCAGTAACCCTTACGGCAATACCTTTACGCTTGATTTTGCGAAGGCAGCCATGGAAGCCGAGCGCTTAGGGCAGGGCTCCCAAACCGATTTCCTGGCAGTAAGCTTATCATCTACTGATTATGTTGGTCACCAATTTGGTCCTAATTCTATTGAGGCTGAAGATGTTTACCTCCGCCTGGACCGTGACCTGACTGCTTTTTTCACTTACCTGGATGGTAAATTAGGTAAAGGAAACTACACCGTTTTCTTATCCGCCGATCACGGTGCAGCTAACAACAGCACTTTCTTAAAAGAGCATAACATCCCCACTGGTTTGTTTGACGGTGGGGCCGCCGTAAACGAGCTTAACCGCATCATCGAGAAAGAGGATAATATTAAGCGTGCGGTATTAAGTTTCGACAACTATCAGGTAAACTTTAGCAATGTAGCCATTGCTGCTGGTAAAGGTAACATGGCTAAAATTAAACAGGAGTGTACCGATTGGTTAAGCAAGCAGCCGGGCGTATTGTACGTGGTAGATATGCAAAGAGCGCAGGAGGCCAGCATACCTGCCGATTTGCGTGAGCGTATTATCAACGCTTATAACTCAGAACGTAGCGGTAGCATACAGGTAGTGATGAAACCAGGCTGGTATGCCAGCCGCAGCCGTACCGGTACCTCACACGGTGTAAGTGCGCCTTATGATACCCACATTCCGTTAATTTTTATGGGTTGGGGAATACAGCATGGAAGCTTAAACCGCGATACCCACATGACCGATATTTCAGCCACGCTGGCCGCACTGTTGCACATCCAAATGCCAAGCGGTTGTATAGGCAAAGTAATACCCGAAGCTTTAAAAAAGTAAGCAGTCTCAATAATATAAAACGGCCTTTCGTGATAAATGAAGGGCCGTTTTAGTATAGTTGACTGTATTTCTGATAAAATAAGCAGCACTACCCGCCTTGAAAAAACCTTTTAATTTTCTTAAAAATATCTTCTTTGCGGGGTTTAGGCTGCCCATCGTGCGTAAGCTGATTGTTATAGTGATTTAAAAGCTCCTTAGCATAGGCTTGCTGCTCCGGCCCGGCTTGCTGCAGTTTTTTAATATATGGCAATACGTTTGCCTGTAGCATGCTATTGCCCGAAATGGTAAAATACTCGCTCCGTACAGCTTCCAGATGGTTCTGATTGATGGACGGGTGTCCGTTCTCGGCAAAATAGTCTGCATGGTAAATATTCGGGTTGAGTTTTTTGAGCCGTTTGGTGCCCCGCCGTTCGTTGCGCCAGGGGTGTTCGCCTTTGTGCAGTTGGGCAATCAGGAAGTCTTTGTCCCAAATGGTAACCTGGTGCGACATTAAAAAGCCCGATGCAGCGTTGTCCAGGTTAGCTACGTTAAAACCTTCAACAAAGTGCGAAGTTGGGTTGGTTTTATAAACATCCGAACTGGTGAGCTTTACCTGTTGCCATTGCTGCCGGGTAATCAGGTTAAAAAGCTGGTTAAAAAATGAACTGTTTACCGGCTTGGTAAGCCACATGTCTTCTTGAAAGTAGATGATGTACTGCTCTTTAATCTCGTTTTGCAGTAGATAGCGCAGCCGGTCGGCCCACTCGCCTTTGCCGGATTGTATGTTGTTGAAGCCGGGCAGATTCACAGTCAGCTCTTCAGTCGCAAAATAATAGTTGCAGTGAGTATCAAAATCCCAATGCTGGCTGAAAAAATAATGAAACCCCGGGTATAGAAACTGGTACCGGTCGCACGTATGCACCAGTACGGCAAAGTTATGGGGTTGGGTTTGGCTGTAATTCATTTTATATTTGAACTTACATTAACGGCTGCATTTGCTGCAAACATAGTATAAACCCTTCTAAATATGTCATCTCACCATATCGTTCGCGAAAAGCAGGAACCGGCACTGTTCATTTTAAGCCTGGAAAACTTTGACGGCGAAGATTTGGGCCAGTTGCTGGAGTGGAGCCCAACGCTGATAGCCACTCTGCCGGTTGCCGAACAATTGGTGGTTTACGGCATCAAAGTAGATCTAATTGTTGCAGAGCCGATAAACAGCTTCAATCAATCCGACGTAAGATGGATACCTGTAGATGCCCATTCAGAATTGCAGGCAGGGCTCAATTACCTGGTTGCTCAAGGCTATCCGGCAGTAAATATCATTACCGACCGGTTAGAAACAGTTGTTCTTGAAAGCTACATCAATCAAATTAACCTAGTTATTTTTTACCGCGGAAAGAAAGTTTATGCTATATCACCAGGGTTTAGCAAATGGCGGCCTGCCGGCGAAATGGTAGAAGTGTTAACCCCTAACCAGGAAATTACAACGCAAAACCTGGAGCTGATAGCGCTTCAGCAATATCAAACCATAGCCGACGGCGTAACGACATTTACGTTTCAAAGCTCGCGCATTTTCATCAGCGAAGAATACTAAATGTCAAACCGCTCGCGCAGTGCATCGCCGTTGGAGCGGCTTGAGGTAAGTTTACTGCCTGCCGTGTTATCCATCACAAATACTAAGGCGCCGTTAAAGCCTTTTCTTATTTCTTTGATATGCTCGGTATTGATGATGGTACTGCGATGAATGCGTGTAAACGCATCCGGTAATTTTTCTTCGAGTGTGGTGATGGTAAAATCAGTAAGATGCTTACGCCCGTCAGTAGTATGCAAAAAAACGTACTTGTCTTCTGCCTCAATGTAAACAATGTCAGCAAGTTTGATGAGTAAAATCTTGTCGCCAATTTTTACGGTCAGGGTCTTCAGCTCTTTTTTCACAAATAGTTGCTGCATCAAAGCTTCGAGCGGCAGGGCAGGGGCCGGTTGCTGCATGCCTTGCTGCAACTTTTTTACTGTTTTGGCTAAACGTTCGGCTTCAATGGGCTTCAACAGGTAATCTATCGAGTCCTCTTCAAAAGCTTTGATGGCATACTGGTCATAAGCGGTAGTAAACACTACTTTGGGCTGGTGCTGTAACCGGCTCAGCATTTCAAACCCGTTTAATACGGGCATTTCAATATCTAAAAATATCAGTTCCGGTTTCAGCGCTTCAATTTGTTCCAGGCCGTCGGCGCCATTAACAGCCTCGGCAATAATCTCAAATTCCTCAAAAGGCTTCAGCAGGCGTTTCAGTCGTTGCCGGGCCAGCTGTTCATCATCTATAATTAAGGTTTTCCAGGTTTTCATAACTAATTGATAGGGCTTTAAATAATGGCGTTAGGTTGTAAATTGTATAATTTGGCTTAAAATAGACAGGCACTAATCAAACTTAGTTTATGATTAGGGTTTGATGCTGAACTTAAGGGTAAGCTGATAAATAAATGCTTTTGAGGGGTATTAATCAATTGTATCTCGTAATCCTCGCCATAGATTAAGGCTAGTTTATCATAAGTGCTTTGCAGCCCGTAACCTAATTCCAATTCTTGCGGAAAAGGCCGCCCATTATCGGTTACCTCGATAATCAAACGCTGTTGCAGTTGCCTCAATGTAATGTGAAGTATGCCGTTTTGCGGTACGTTCTGCAAGCCATGTTTTAGTGCGTTTTCGACCAGGGGCTGTATCAAAAAGCGCGGAACAAGGTGTTTGTTTAAATTGTCGTCTACCGCGGTGCTGAAGTTGATGCGGTCGCCAAAACGTACTTTTTCAATATCGAGGTAGGTATTTACAATTTCCATCTCGTCGCACACACGGGCCATGTTTTGCTGCTGCGAGTTAATGCTGTACCTGAACAGTTTGGATAGCTTCAAAGTCATCTCCTCGGCCTTGTCGGCATCTTCATGTATCAGGCTGGCAATAGAGTTTAATGAGTTGTATAGAAAGTGCGGGTTGATTTTGGATTGCAGGGTTTGCAGCTCTGCCTGTGCTTTTAACTCTTTTAGCTTGGCTACGTCCAATTCCTTTTCCTTGAGCCGGGCCCGCATGTTAGCCTTTTGGGCCATGTAAAAGTAAAAGATAGTACTTACAATCAGCACAATAACAAACGAAAATTTGTAGTCGCTAAAATGCTGCAGCGGTGTATAGCTTGTTTTAAACAATAACGAAACTATCAGGTAGGATAGCTCAATGCCAACAAGCATGCCCAGCAGATTGCAGGCGTAATATATGGTAACAAATTGCCATAAGTTTACTTTACGGGGTTTAAGATAGCGCTGATATAAAATGATACTGTTGGTAATGCTTAACGTAATAATGACGCTGAACATTATATTGAGCAGCAGATTTTTTACTGGCATAAACCGGTTGCTGGAAGCAGATTGCACAGCACAGATGCATATACCTACAATGATTCCGATAATGCTGTTTACCAGGTTTATCCTGGCAATCGATCCGTTATGATAACTCAGTTCTGCTTTCATGTGCTACAAAGCTCTTTAAATATAAGCATTGTGAAAAGATTATCTGACGAATGGTAAAATATAGGTGATAGATGGTTTGATGAAAAAAATTGTAATTTTTTTAAGATTTTTCAAAATATTCATAATCGAGCAAGAAATATGATATAAAAAATAAAATTTTAAACTGTTTTTCTAATAAAGAACGAAAAATATTGTAAATAATGATAAGTAAATAGAGTTTTAATTAAAAAATTGGTTAAAATTTGATTATTAATTTGCAAAAAGTGAATAGTTTATTATAAATTGTTGCTGATTAACTAAACTATTAACGAATGAAACAAATTTTACGAGGACTTTTATGGGCTTTTGTATTCATAAGCGCTCAGACTTATGCTCAAACCCGAACTGTTACCGGTACGGTAACCAGTAAAGCCGATGGGCAGCCGCTTCCGGGAGTAAGTGTGATGATACAAGGCTCAAAATCCGGGACGCAAACCGGGCCCGACGGTACTTATGCGGTTAAGGTTGCGCCCGGACAAGCCTTAGTGTTTTCTTTTATTGGTTTTGATACGCAGACCATAACTCCCACCGGCGAAAAATTAAGTGTTGCTTTAACCGGTGCTGCCAGTGCGTTGAACGAAGTAGTAGTGGTGGGTTATGGTACACAAGTGAGGCGTGATGTCGTAGGTGGTATCTCATCCGTAAAAGGCGGGGATGTAGCCCAGCAGCCAGTATAAAACTTTCAACAGGCCTTAGGTGGACGTGTAGTAGGTGCACAAGTAAATGTACCGGCTGGCGTACTAAACTCTACACCAGTAATTCGTATTCGTGGTACAAACTCAATTAATGGTAGTTCGCAGCCACTGTACGTAATTGATGGGGTGCCA
>CAXYKR010000280.1:0-25549 GCA_964277815.1 uncultured Mucilaginibacter sp.
CAAGCAAAGCAGGAATTTACGCCCGAAATGGAACAACAGCAACTGGAAAAATATAAGATGGTTTTTGAGGTGTTTCGTAAGTACCGCAAAAACATCACTGGCGTAACTTTTTGGAACGTATCAGACCGCTACACTTGGCTTAACGGACGGGGCCGCAAAAATTACCCGCTGCTTTTTAATGCAGAATTACAACCCAAAAAAGCTTATTGGGAGGTGGTTAATTTTTAACGTATCTTTTGCTTGTTATTAGGCGAACATTCGCCTAATAACAAGCAATTGCGCTGAAACCTCTAAAAACCCTATTGTGAGAAAAAAATTAATCTTAAAAACGCTTGTACTTTTTGCGGCTGCTATTGTGTCGACCAGCCCATTGCAGGCACAAAAAGCCACCAACCCGGTTTTGTATGCCGACGTGCCCGATTTATCCATGATAAGGGTAGGCAATGTGTACTATATGAGCAGCACTACCATGCATATGAGCCCCGGTGTGCCCATCATGAAATCGACCGATTTGGTTAACTGGAAACTGGTGAGCTACGCTTACGATACGCTTGATGATGTTGACGAGCTAAATCTAAATAACGGAAAAAGCACCTACGGCCGCGGCTCGTGGGCCAGTAGCTTGCGATATCATAACGGTACGTATTACGTAAGTACATTTGCCGGCACTACTGGTAAAACGTACGTTTATTCTACCAAAAATATCGAAAAAGGTCCATGGAAAAAGGTTTCATTTAAACCCTCATTGCACGACCATTCTTTATTTTTTGATGATGATGGTAAGATATACATGGTTTACGGCGCCGGCCGCATTATGCTGGCCGAATTGAATGACGACCTAAGTGGTATTAAAACAGGCACTACGCCTAAAGAAATTATTGCCAATGCCAGCCTGGCGGCCGGGCCAAACGTAGGCTTACCGGCAGAGGGTTCGCAGCTTTTTAAGGTGAATGGTAAATACTACCTGTTTAATATATCATGGCCGCGGGGTGGCATGCGTACCGTGCTTGTTCATCGTGCCAATAACATTGCCGGCCCTTATGAAGGACGTATAGGCTTGCAGGATAAAGGCGTTGCCCAGGGCGGATTAATTAACACGCCTAAGGGCGAATGGTATGCCTATTTGTTTAGGGATAATGGCGCCGTTGGCCGTATACCCTACATGGTCCCTGTAACCTGGAAAGACGAGTGGCCGGTGATTGGCGAGGGCGGAAAAGTGCCTATGGAACTGGATTTGCCAGCTAATAAAAGCCTGATTCCGGGCATTGTAAATTCAGATGAATTTAACCGCAAAGGCGGAGAGCCTCAGTTGCCGCTGGTATGGCAGTGGAATCATAACCCCGACAATGCATTATGGTCGCTCAGCCAGCGCAAAGGGTATTTAAGGCTAACTACGGGGCGGGTAGATACCAGCATATTTTTAGCACGCAACACGCTTACCCAACGCACCATAGGCCCGTTTAGCTCGGCAATCACGTCACTTGAGGTCGCCAATATGAAAGACGGCGATTGTGCTGGCTTGCTGCTGCTGCAAAAGAAATTTGGCTGGGTAGGTGTTAAAGTCGAGGGCGATAACAAGTATTTAGTGATGGTGAACGGCGAAGCAGGTGCAGGCACCGAAGTTAAACGCATCCCACTCAACCAGAAAACAATTTACCTGAAAGCAGAATGTGATTTCCGCGACCGTACGGATAAAGCCGGGTTTGCTTACAGCTTAGACGGCAAAACCTGGGAACCGATAGGCAATACTTTGCACATGGCGTATACCATTCCGCATTTTATGGGTTACCGGTTCGGATTGTTCAATTATGCAACCAAAACTACCGGTGGCTATGCTGATTTCGACTTTTTCCAGATTAGTGATAAAATATCTGACCGTAAGTTTGAATAATCGTATTAAATGTATTGCCGGGAACGGCACCTTAAAAGATAAATTGTAACCATTTTGCCATCCATTTAAACTGGCAAACACTAAAACACCGCAGACTATTTCGAATAGCTGCGGCGTTTTTATTAATGTCGTAATTACTTCCCTTGTTACTTTGCTGCCGGTGGTATGATGCGATAATTACCGCTTAGATGCATCAGGCTAAATAAATACAGCAATCCATCATAATAAGGGTCAAAATAGCCATCGTCGTACGGTTTAAGTTCGGCATTCCACAACGCTTGTGTAAAATCCTTGCTTTCTGCATCCCGGTTAATTATCGATGCTGTTGCTGCGGTTGCCACTAAACCAAGCGAGTGACGAAGTTTAGGCGGATTATTTCCGGCTTTCAATATAAAATCCGGTTTTGAACCATCCAGGTTAAATTGGTCTTCGAAGGTGTTAATTCCTTTAGAATGTAAAAAGCCTTGAAAACGCTGCGCGTAGGCCTGTTGCCAACTTTTATCTATACCAAACCAGTTGTAATCCATGGATATGTTCATGGGTACACGCCAAGAGTCGTACCTGAATGCTGCCGGCATCCAGCGTGTTGAATGCGGCTTGCCGCTAAACTCAGTATAATCAGCATTGAGGCCGGTTACCGGGTTACAAGCCCGATGCAAAAACACACGTGAGGTATCGGCGCAGTCTTTATAAAATTGCTCGTGCCCGTCTTTGGCATAAAGCGCCCAAACCTCGTAAAAAGCAGGCAAATGGTAAGAAGGGTCGGTCCAACGATAGCCGTCGCCCTCGGGCACAAAACTAATTTGTTTGGCCTGGGTATTAATCAGGTTATAAATGTTACCGGTACCATCCTTTTTCCACATGGCATCTAAAATGCGGCGGGCTTCGCGGTAATAATCTATCCCCGTATCATTACCCCAACGATTGGCGGCAAACAGCAGACTGGTGATGTAATACAATTCCCCGTCAGAAGCAGAGCCCTCCGAATTGCGCTTCATCGTGCTTGTATTGATGCTCCAGGCAAAGTACCCCTCGCGCGGACCGCTCTGATGTTGCAAATATTTTTTCGACCATCGCCATATCCGGTCAAAAACCTGCTTTTTGTTCAGCTGTACGGCAATCATCATCCCGTAAGATAGTCCTTCTGTACGAGCATCATGATTTTTCACATCGCTCACATAGGCAGTAGAATCATCCACCACAAAATAAACTTTGTTCGGGCCTTCAAACACATCATAATATGCCTTAGCCAGCTTGCGGTCAATGTCAGTTTGTTTGTAACCTGCTAATTTGAAAAAATTGACATGTCCGGCTGGCTTTATGGGTGCCAGCTTATCACGACTATTGCCTTTATCCCAACTTTGCCCATAAAGCACGTTGGCCATTAACACAAACGTTAAACTCAACCACTTTCTCATACTCAAAATTTCACTCCCTCTATGCGGATAATTTTATTGCTTTACTGATAAATCTTAGCCTAACTTTTTTTATTAATGATGGTTATATATTTCATTAACTTAGCCATTATAAACCTGCATCATGACACTCGCTTTCTTAAACATTGGCCCTATCGAAATAATAATTATTCTGGTAGTTGCTATATCTGTAATCATCGCAATCGGTAATTATGGCAAGCATACGGCACTTGGTTATAGCGGCTCCGTTTTACTGTCTGTTCTTGGTACGCCGCTTATCGCATTAATTGTAATAAGTATTTTAAGGTTACGGAAACCAGATTAATCTTTCAAACCAGCAAAATCGGTTACTGATGTTTTTGCCGCAAGCTGCAGACATTTAATCTGAATGTTATTGGCCGTTCCTTTCGAAAATTTCACAAATACATCATGTTGGCCGGTTACTGTACCGTCAATCGCTGCCGAAAACGTTTGGTAATCATTTTTACCGGTAGGCTTTATTTGCATTTTAGCAATACGCTTACCACCTTGCAGGTCATCCACCCATATCTCAACCTGGCCAGCAGTTTGGCAAGCGGCTTGCAACATGATATTTGAAGATTTTTGTTTACCAAAATCGGCTCCGGCAATCATAAACCATCCACCCATATCACTGGTGTTGGTTACCGACTGGTCAGCCAGTTTCTTTACTCCGTAAAAATTGTTCATGCCAATAGCCGGAATTTCAGAGAATGCATATTTATAAGTAAAACAATCAAACGCTGCCTTTTTGCCCTCGGCAAAAAGTCCTACACTGGTACCCACCCATGAGTTAAAGTTGGGTTGTGTTTTATCCAGGTTGATGGCACTTACCGGCGCACCCAAGCTTGTCCAGTTTTTGCCATCGTTACTAAAATATCCGGTGAGTTGATGTGCGTAGCGTTGCAGTTTTAGCCACACGGTATTACCCATGTTGTTAGCTACTGAGCGTATGGCAGTATCCATCTGTAAAGTGATTTTTTTACCGGCATCAAAACCTGTATACAGTTTTACCATCACTTTTTGGTCGCCGTTGGTTAAATAAAAACCTGCCTTTTCGCCGGCTTTAACCGCGTCCAAATCTACCTTGGTAATTACCGTATAATAATGGTCAATCTCTTTTTGCATCAAATGGCTGCGGCTGGTATCGGGCATTAACGTTATCCATCCTTTACGGTCGGTAAGCGAATATTGAGTTGATGCTTTTTTTGTTAAGAAATGCCAGTTTAAATCCAGTGCTGATTTGTCGAAATCGTCCGATGCGCCGCGACGCCACGGGATACCACCTTGGGGCAAGGTGGGTTTAACAATAGGTTGTGTAGTTGGTGCCATGGCCCAAGGCCTGTCGCCTTCCCAGATAACCGGGTATAGCGCCGTTTGCCGGCCCATGCCGGCCCAATCGTTGCCGTCGTATTTTTCATAGCTCTGCCCTATTGTCCACCAGGTACCATCGGCCAGTTGAACAGGTGCTGCGATGTGATTAGGTCTTCTGAAACCTACCTCATCATCGGTAATGGGCTTAAAAAAGTTTCCTAAACGTTCCCACTTAGTCGAATCGGCGGTTAAGGCCGAGCCTTTGAGCACATATTGCCCGCCCGATACGTCGCCCGCCGGAAAATAATAGTAAAAGCCGTTACGCTTACACATTACCGGACCTTCGGCCCAACTATATTGCAGTTTAGCATTTACCCAATCCATATTAATCACCTTATCGGTTAGCTGGCCATCTTTTCCTAAAGCCTGCAAACGGTTAACTTTTTGGCCGTTTTTAATAACCATATAAGGCTTGCCGTCGTCATCTACAAAAATGGAATTATCATAGCCTAGCGGTCCGGTTTCAGGGTTTGATTTTACCTGCACCGGGTCAGACCATGGTCCTTTAGGCGATGGCGCCTTGCTAAACCACTGACCACCGGCCGAAAAATAAATCCAGTAAGATCCGTAAAAATAAGTAATAGCCCCCTGCCATATACCCGCTGATGGGCGGTCGGTTACCCAAGCAGCCTTTGATGCCGGTAAAACACGACTGATAATTTCCCAATGCACCAAATCTTTAGAATGGTAAATAGGCAAATACGGGTTAAAATGAAAGGTTGAGCCGCAGTGATAAAAATCGTCGCCCACTTTGAGTAAAGTAGGGTCGGGATGGTCGCCGGGCAGTACCGGGTTTACATACGTTTTAACAGACTGGTAAAAAGCCTGATTATTTTGTTGCTGCGCCGATGCCGAGAACGACAAGCCAAGCGCAATGAGGCCTATAAAAGAGCGACGGATTGTATTAGTCATTATTTAAATAATAGTCTTGGTGGTTTACAGAAGCGGGATAAATCTGTTGTTTATAAATGCTCAAAATAAGTCCGGCCGTTTTACCGGATAGTTGAACAAATCAACGTGATTACCTTATTTTCAAAAGTAATTTCGATGAAATAAGCAGTGCTAATACGTTTGTGCATGTTTAGGGTATAAATGTTCAAAGCATCGTTATATAAAAAGCCTGTTTTGAGTACCTGTAGCATAAATGTATTTACGATGTAGGCAATTTGTTAAAAGAGGTACAGCACCTCTTAAACTATGATTATGAAAACCTGCAAGCTGTTTGTGAGTTAAGTAGTGGGTTTATTTTAACAGACCACGGTAAAAAGCAGAAAAATCAACCTGCCTGCACCGTGATAAATACTACGTTTGGCGATGAATGTTTTAATAACGCGGGTTTTACCGCAAAAAGGACTGGACTTACTGCAAAAGGCAGGTTGTAAAGTAAAACAATATACCGAGAAACAAGAACTCACGCCTACTCAGCTCATTCAGTTATGCCAGGGTCAGGATGTATTGCTGAGTTCGGGTCCAAACGTTATCGACGAGGATTTTTTGAAAGCTTGCAGTCACTTAAAAGGTATTGCCTTGTTAAGTGTGGGGTATGACAAGGTAGATCTGGAAGCTGCTACCCGCTACGGCATACCGGTAAGCAACACACCCGAGGTGATTACTCAAACTACTGCCGATACCGCTTTTTTATTGATGCTGGCTGTAGCACGCAACGCATTTGCCATGAGCCGGAGCATTGCACAGGGCGAGTGGCAGTTTTACGACCCAACCGCTCATTTAGGACAGGATTTGTATGGTAAAACTTTGGGCATTTTCGGCATGGGCCGGATTGGCTTTAACCTGGCAGCCAAATGCAAGGCATATTTCGGGATGAAGATTATTTACCACAACCGCAAACCAAGGGCAGAAGCAGAGCAGCAATTAGGAGCACAATATGTTTCTTTTGATGAATTGTTGAGACAGAGCGACGTGCTATCGGTACACGCCGACCTTTCTGCCGAAACCAAAGGAAAGTTTGACCAGGACGCCTTTGCCCGCATGAAGCCATCGGCTATTTTCGTGAATACCGCACGTGGTGGTATACATCAGGAGGACGATTTAATTGAGGCACTTCGCAATAAAACCATTTGGGGTGCAGGCCTGGACGTAACCAACCCAGAGCCCATGGATAAAAATAACCCGCTGCTGCAGATGCAAAATGTTTGCGTTTTACCGCACATCGGTTCGGCTACGGCAGGCACGCGGGATGCCATGGCCTTTAAAGCAGCCGAAAATGTGATTGCCGCTATAAAAGGAAAACGTATGCCTAACATACTTAACCCGGAAGTTTATTTGGGATAATATATTTGATGGATAATTTCTAAATATTTTGAATTAAGTTTTTGAAGGGCTATGGTGATATTCCCAAGTAAGTTTACACTTCTCATAAATAGGTGTGAACACTAAAATATCCTTTCATGAATAAAATAGAACTGATTGAAAAAGCTTACCAGGCATTTAACAACCGTGAGATTGACATTTTGCTACAGATAATGCATCCAGATGTTAAATGGCCCAAAGCATGGGAAGGCGATTATGCTTACGGGCATGATGAGGTAAAGGCCTATTGGCAACGTCAGTGGACAAAGATTAATCCTAAAGTAACACCTGTAAGTTTTGCGGAGAGAACCAGCGGAACCATAGAGGTGGAAGTTGGCCAGTTAGTAAAAGACTTGGAGGACGATATACTATTCGATGGCAAAGTAAAACACGTTTACACTATCGAAGACGGACTTATAAAACTAATGGATATTGAGCAATACTAAACGAATTTACTTTTAAAAACTACAGATAACAATTCAAATACCTGCCCGCATTTTAAAATTAGAAATGCAATGAATTACAGTCATCACTCGGCATATCTATCAATAGCTTCAATCATGCTTCAACTGAAATATAGAATCCATCAACATCCATTTTTCGCCTGGTTTTGCACCGGGTAGCGCCTGCTGATATTTCCACATCAGATTTTCCCACTCCTGCACTTTAGTGTTACCAGCGTCAATGTCGGCTTTTTTTTCGAACGAAAATTCATCGCTCACCTCCATAATCATAAATAGCCTGTTTTTAAACCGGTAAATCTCCATTTGCAATATGCCCGATGTGGTGATGCTTTCCAATATTTCAGGCCAAACCTTGCGGTGATGCTCTTCATATTCGGCAATCAGGCTGTCGTCGTTGATTAAATCTAGTGTTAAGCAATATCTTTTCATACAAAATAGGATGTTTACAAACAGTCATTGCTCTACCACAATTCACCGAAGCAAAGCAACCTTTCAAAGGAGCAATTATAAGCAACTCGAAACGATATTTTATATCATTGGCCAGTGGCTGTTAAAACTATCACTACTAACTTGTCATAACAGGTTAGCGAAAACGACTCTTTATATTCTAAACATTTAACATAAACATAGCAGACGTTGTTGAATCCAACTATATTAGCGGACTAACACTATACAATTATTACACTTTACACAACAAATACCTACCATTTTATCAATTTTAAAACACAAAATTGATAAAAATTCCATTTTAAAACTTTAAAAGACCTTTTTAGGTATTAAAATTTAGTCTCGAAATAACCTTTTCACTCATTTTTTAATAGTTCGTAAAAATTTCGTCGAATAGAGGCTCAAGTTTTATATTCATTACTCGTTTTTGCTAACATCATTACAAAAACAAACCTCTCATTATCTCTAAAATTCAATTTAAGACGAAAACTTCTTAATTTTTTTTAAAAGATATTTTGTTTTCATAAACTATTTCATTTACTTAGACCATTATAGACAGCCATTATTTTTACGTTATCTTAAAAAGAATTTTTTGTTAATTATTTGATAATCAGATTATAATTAAATAGGCCTTATTTTATAAGGCTTAAGCTGACGCAAATAAAAGTAACAAATTAGATACAAAAACCATGACTGTTGAATTCAATACTAACTGCATGTTCATTTTTCGCATTAAAAAACAAAAGCAGTATTTATTGAACTGACAACTAAAACGTTTAAGCACTACTATCAACAAACCAACTAAATAAACAACTCAAACCAGCCGTGCATGAATAAAACTTAACACTCCTCCTGCATTAGTAAAGCTTTTTACAGCAACCTCTTGCAAGCCTTAGATGGCCCTATCCACTATTTTAATTAAGTTGATTAAAGTCATTAAACAATTAATGTATAAGTATGAAATTTACGAAGCCCCAGAAAGACAAAAGGAACAGATTTAATCTGCCCAAATTGTCTCTCGCTCAAAAATTGATATTAGCTGGCACCTTAGTCATTAATCTTGACGCTGCTGCAGCAACAGTAACTAAATACAACGCCGAATCGCCGGCGCACGTCGCTTCGGCGTTAACTTTTAACCGCGTTGCTGCTGATGGCAGAATTACCGGTAAAATTACCGACGAGAAAGGCCAGCCACTACCAGGTGTAACTGTACAAGTAAAAGGCCGCCAAACTGCTGCCGTTACCGATGCAAACGGTAACTACAACATCGAAGCACCTGCAAACGCTATATTGGTAATTACCTATGTTGGTTATACCTCTCAAGAAATTGCCACAAACGGAAGAGTTGAATTAAATATTACACTTACGCCTACAACCAGCTCTTTGAATGAGGTTGTGGTGACGGCCTTAGGTATTAAGAAAGAACAGAAAAAATTGGGTTATGCAACTACGACTGTAAACGGTAGTGATTTAAACCAAGCTCGTGAAACTAACGTTGCTCTTTCTTTAGAGGGCCGAGTGGCAGGTTTAAGTGTTAGCGCACCAAGCGGTGGCCCAGGTTCTTCTTCACGTTTATTACTAAGAGGCTTATCGAGCTTTACTGCTTCGTCACCTTTATACGTGATCAACGGTGTTCCCATGGACAACACAACAAAAGGTACGTCCAGCGAATGGGGTGGTGCCGATTTGGGTGATGGTATCGCTAACATTAATCCTGACGATATTGAGTCGATGACTGTACTTAAAGGCCAATCGGCATCGGCGCTCTATGGTACTCGGGCTACCAATGGTGTAATCCTTATTACAACAAAAACTGCAAAAAAAGGTGCTGGTTTTGGAGTAGAAGTAAACAGCAACGTGCAGTTTGATAAAGCAATGAATAATACAGATTATCAAACTACTTACGGACAAGGTGAATTTGGCGCTAAGCCTACCAATGTTTCTGGTGCGGTATCAAGCGGTAACCTCGCATGGGGAGCTCGTTTGGATGGATCACCAACTATCGCATTGGATGGTAAAACTTATCCGTATTCGGCAGTAGAAAACGGACGTCTTTCTTTTTATAGAACAGCACCAAGTTTCACGAACACTGTATCGCTCACGCAAGGTGGCGACAATTCTACGTTCCGCTTGTCGTTATCTGACTTACGTGCAAACTCTATTGTACCCAATAGCTATTTAGATAGAAAAACTTTTAACTTTAACGGATCGGCTAACGTTACAAAACACTTTGAGGTTAACGTTGTTGCCAATTACTTAATTGAAAAATCTAAAAACAGATCTGGATTGAGTGACGGCCCGGGTAACCCAAATAACGTACAGTTTTTGGCACCTAACCAAGACCAGCGTATTTTAGCACCAGGTGTAGATGCTACTGGAAAGGAATTGCAGTTCACCAATGACCCATATGTAACTAACCCATATTTTGCGGCAAATTATTTCCAAAATAATCCGTATCGTACTCGTCTAATTTCAAGTTTATCGGGTAAGTACAGTTTTACAAATTGGATATATGCTTTGGCGCGTTTAGGCTATGATAATATAAACGATAGTCGTTATAGTATCGAGCCAACTGGTACAGCGTATCTTACCAATAATGGCCAGATGAACACTCAAAACACCAAAACTACTGAGTTTAACGCTGACGCCTTAATTAATGCCAAGCATGACCTGGTTAAAGATTTTTTAAATTTAGATTTAACAATTGGCGGTAACATCCGTAAATCTCAATACTTCGGCACATTCATCAACGGGAATAATGGATTCGTCATTCCATACTTTTATAGTATAACGAACTTTGCAAGCCGTAATAGCGGCATAGTTGACGGTGTGTCTAACAAACAAGTAAATTCAGCGTACTATTCTGCAGATTTTAGCATAAAAGATTTCTTAATCTTGAGCACGACTGGTCGTTACGATACATATAGCAGTATATCAAGTGCCGTAGGGCGAGGCATTTTCTCCCCTTCCGTTTCCGGAGCATTCATATTCTCAAATCTGATGAAGGTTAATAATCTTGATTATGGTAAACTGCGTTTGTCATATGCACAAACAAGTGCAGATGCTAACGCTTATGCAAATCAAGTTTATTACGACATTAACAATGCTATAAACGGCGTGCCAGCAGCAGGTTTTAGCGGACAATTGCCAAACGTGTTACTTAAACCTTATACCCTACGAGAACTTGAAGCTGGTTTAGAAATGAAATGGTTTGGTAACAAGTTAGGTTTCGACGTATCTGTATTTAGCAGAAAAACCAAGAATGAGATCATCAACAGTACAGTAGATATTTCTTCTGGTTATACAAACGCTTACATAGGTACCGGTTCAACCCAAAACCGGGGCGTAGAAGTAGAAATACATGGAACACCTGTACATACAAATTCATTCAACTGGACACCATCTTTCAACTTCACTTACGTACAAAACAAAATCTTACAAACAGACCCTGCAACAAATTCTAACATAGCTTTTGGTACTTATCGCCCACTTAACGCCAGCCTTGCGCTAGTCGTAGGAATGGCAGGTCCTCAAATTATGGCTAATGACTATGTACGTAATGCTTCAGGCCAAATCGTGATAGATGAAAAAGGCTTTCCGGTTAAAGGCGATTTGAAACCAATGGGTCAAACTACGCCTAAATTTTATGGTGGTTTAAACAATAGTTTTAACTATAAAAGTTTTAACCTGTCATTCTTGTTAGATTATCGTTATGGTGCAAAAATTCTTTCTGCCACTAATTATTACAGCGTTTTCCGTGGTCTTAACAAGTCCACCCTTCCTGGTCGCGAAACTGGTGTTGTAGCACAAGGCGTAACAGCTGCGGGCACTCCAAATACTGTCAATGTACCTGCAGAAACTTACTACCAGACACTTGCCCAAAGAATATCCGCCAACAACATACTAAGTGGCGACTTCATTAAATTACGCCAAGTAACCTTAGGATACAACATTCCACGCACTGCAATTGCACGTAGCCCTTTTAGTGCTATCACTGTATCGTTTGTTGCTCGCAATTTATGGACAATCATGAAGAAGTCTGATAATATTGATCCGGAATCTGGTTTCTCTAACGATGTTCGTTATACCGGCATCGAAGGCACAAGTTTACCGTCAACCAGAACTTACGGCTTCAATCTTAACTTTAAACTTAAAAACTAAGAAAACTATGAAAAAGCGATTTATATACAGTTTTCTGTTGGCCGGTGCCACGCTTGCTACCAGCTGTACGAAAAATTTTGACGCAGTTAACACAAACCCTAATAAGACAACAGCAGATATTTTCAACCCTAATTATTTGATGTCTCAGTCGCAATTAGATTTTTCGCAAACTGGGTATGACGATCTGTTGTTTCAATCTCTCTGGGTGCAAAGCCTTGCATCAACAGGGAGTTATTATGGCAATGGCGACAAATATGTTTACCGCAATAGCGCTCAAGGCTATTTTAGCCGTACCTGGAACACTGATTACGGTGCGTTGTCGAAAGTCGATGAACTTAAAAACCTAATTAAAGGCAATACCGCATATTCCAATCTTGATGCTTGCGCAACTATTTTACGTGTACTTTATATACAGCGTATTACAGATTTATATGGAGATGCGCCTTACTCTCAAGAGGGGCAAGCCAAAACTGGCATCACCCAGCCAGTATTTGATAGGCAGCAAGCTATTTATTCAGCTATGCTTACACAATTAGATGGGGCAGCAACTGCATTAAATGCATCAGGTGACAAGCCAAGTGCAGATCTTTTTTATGCAGGTGACATACTTAAATGGAAAAAGCTTGCTTACAGCTTAATGCTACGTGCCGCTATGCGTTTAACCAAAGTTGATCCTACTACAGCCAAAACTTATGCAGAAAAAGCTTACGCTGGTGGTACAATGACTAGCGTAAGCGATAATGCTTTTGTAAGAGCTGATGCAGCTAACAGCAACAGCAATTTTAACGCAAATGCATACCTGGTGCCTGAAGATTTTACCACACTGAAATGGTCTAAAACTGTAGTTGACTACATGAAAGCCAATAACGACCCGCGTTTACCAGCAGTTGCTGAAATTGCAGGCGGTTCAACTGTAGGTGCTAGTGAAAGTCAAGTATCTGGTAACAACTCAGCGACATTAGCCGTAGGTTTGCCAAACGGTTTCGATACAGACGGAGGAGCAACAGATGTAACTAAAGCACCGGGGTATCCTGGTACTGCCAGTGCAAGTTCTTCTATTACAGAAAAACTTTCCAGATACTCACGTCCGCGCTTTGCAGTTTACGGAGACCGGAATCAAGCTAACATTTTGGTGACTTACGGAGAAACTGAACTGTTACTTGCTGAAGCATCAAGTCGTGGTTGGAACACTGGTAGTGCAGCCACCCATTTTGCTAATGCTTTAACAGCGAATATGCAAACTCTGGCACAGATCAATACCAGCGGCGCTGCATCTGTTAGTTCGGCTGACATAGCAACTTACGTGAACACACACCCTTTAGTTACTGCGACAGCTTTACAGCAAATTAATATGGAATATTTTGTTGTAACTTCAACTTTGTGGGACTTCAACGAGACTTATGCTAACTGGAGAAGATCAGGTTATCCGGTTTTAACACCTGTAACCTACCCTGGCCAGTACATCACAGGTTCAATTCCACGTCGTATGCCTTACCCTATAACTCTTCCGCAAACAAATGGAGCCAACTATCAGGCTGCAGTTGCAAATATGGGTGGCGATACTTTTGCTACCCGCGTTTGGTGGGATAAGCAATAATTGCTATTTTTATACAACAATACAGTACGGTAACGTGCTGTATTGTTGTTATATAACCTAATTAATTAAACTATTTTTCATGCAAACCGGTTGTCGCTTAATTGCTCATAAGCTTTTTTCGGGTTTACTTTTATTTTGCTGTTTTTCGGCAGCATCCGTACGTGCACAACAGCCCTTATTTAAGCTGCTTACCGACAAAGAAACTAACGTTGACTTTGTAAACGCTATTAACGAAACCGAAAAACTCAACGTACTCTCGTACGAATACTTTTATAATGGCGGCGGCGTAGCAGCCGGCGACATCAACAACGACGGCCTTACCGACCTCTTTTTTACGGCCAACAAGCAATCCTGCAAATTATACCTTAACCAAGGCCGATTTAAGTTTAAAGACATTACCAAACAGGCCTGCCCTGCTTTGTTTAACCGAGCCGACGGCTGGAAAACCGGTGTTACCATGGCCGATGTAAACGGCGATGGTTTTTTAGATATTTATGTTTGCTATTCAGGCAAAGCCGACCCTGAGCAACGTCGCAATCAGCTCTTCATCAACAACGGCAATGCTACTTTTACTGAGAAAGCGAAAGAATACGGCCTTGACGACCCGGGTTACGGCACCCAAGCCGCCTTTTTTGATTACGACCACGATGGCGATTTAGATATGTTTTTGCTAAACCATAATGTTAAAAAAATTGACAATATGGAGTTTGCCAAATACAAAAACGAAACTGACGAATATGCCGGCAACAAACTGTTTGAAAACACAGGCAACCATTTTACCGATGTTTCTAAAAAAGCCGGCATTGTTCAAAATCCGTTAACTTTTGGGCTGGGCATTGCCATTGCCGATATCAACCTTGACGGCTGGCCCGACGTTTATGTAACTAACGACTACAACGAACCTGACTATATATACATTAACAATCACGACGGCACCTTTACCGAACGCTCTAAGCAACTGGTAAGGCACATGGCCCATTTTTCGATGGGTGTGGATATTGCCGACTTTAACAACGATGGCTTTCCGGATATTTTAACGCTGGATATGCTGCCGCGCGATAATCATCGTCAAAAATCACTGCAGCTCGAAGAAAATTACGAATCGTTTGAGTTAATGCAGCAGCAGGATTTATACAAGCAGTACATGCGCAATATGCTGCAGTTAAACAACGGCAACAACACATTCAGTGAAATTGCCCAACTGGCTGGTGTTTCAGCTACCGACTGGAGCTGGTGCCCCTTAATTGCCGATTTTGATAACGACGGCTATAAAGACATTTTTATCAGCAACGGTTACCTGCGCGATTACACTAACAAAGACTTTTTAAGATACTGGGGCGACTACAAGATTAAGAAAGCGATGGACCGCGAGCCATACCTGCTGATGGACTTAATTAAGGCCATGCCCTCTACTACCCTGCCCAACTATATCTTTCAAAATAACCGCAATCTTACCTTTACTAACAAACAAACTGAATGGGGATTAGGCGCTGCCAGCATTTCCAGCGGCGCAGTTTATGCAGATTTAGACAACGACGGTGACTTGGATTTGATAATCAACAATATAAATCAGCCGGCATCTATTTATCAAAACCAATCACGCGAACTGAATGGCACCAATTATTTAAGTTTTAAGCTGAAAGGTAATAATAAAAATACACAAGCTTTAGGCAGCAAAATTTACGTTTACGCCGGGGGCAATGTGCAGTACCAGGAAGTAAACCCGGCACGCGGCTACCTGTCGGCCGTAAGTACCCAGGTCGTGTTTGGCTTGGGTAAAGCTGCTACGGCAGATTCAGTAAAAATTATCTGGCCTGATAATAAGGTACAGAGAATGGCGAAAGTTACGGCCAACCAACTGCTCGAAGTGAGTTATCAGCCAACAGCAGTTAAAACCTTGCCTAAAGCTGTTAAGCCCATGTTTACCGTAGCTAAACCGTTTATCGAGTATAAAGCGCCCGAAGAAGCTATAAACGATTTTAAACGGCAGTTGCTGATGCTGTTTATGTTTTCGAAAACCACACCGGTTATTGTCAACGCAGATGTAAACAAAGACGGACTGGAAGATTTGCTTATCAGCGGAGGTCCGCAGGCACAAGGCAACGTTTACCTGCAGCAACCGGGCGCCAAGTTTGTGGCTGAAACGGTTGAAAGCAGTAAAACCCCTGCCGGCACCACCTCGGCGGCAACATTTTTTGATGCCAACGGTGATGGTTATCCTGATTTGTACCTGGCCAAAGGCGGCTACAATTTATACGATGCCGACAGTGAAAACCTGCAGGATGAGCTCTACCTCAACAATGGCAAAGGCCACTTTAACTTAGCTGCTAATGCGTTGCCGGTTTTAAATGCCAGCAGTAAATCGTGTGTTAGTCCGTGCGATTTTGATAAAGATGGCGACATGGACCTTTTTGTGGGCGGGCGCGTTATTCCGGGCAAATACCCGGTTACGCCTAAAAGCTTTCTGCTGGTTAATAACGGTAAAGGTAAATTCAGCATTGCAGATGCACCGTTTACCAATGCAGGCATGGTAACCGATGCCCAATGGTGCGACCTGAACCATGATGGCCATAAAGATTTAGTAGTTTGCGGCGAACTTATGCCTATTAAAGTTTATATCAACGCAGCTAACGGCTTTACCGACCAAACCGATACTTACTTTACTACTCCGCAAAGCGGCTTTTGGAATACCGTTACCGTAGCCGATGTTAATGGCGATGGTCAGGAGGATTTAGTGGCCGGCAACCTGGGCTGTAATTCGGTTATCCAGGCCTCAGCCAAAGAACCTGCCGAAATGTATTATGCCGATTTTGATGGCAATGGTTCTATCGACCCGATGTTTTGTTTTTACGTGCAGGGCAAAAGCTATCCTTTTGTGAGCCGTGATGAGCTGAACGAACAGATGTACCCCATGCGCCGCAAATTTACCTCTTACAAAGCCTACGCTGACGCTACCCTGCAAGACATTATTCCGGCTGATAAGCTGGAGAAAGCCGGCAAACTGTCGGCTAACGAGGTAAACACCTGCGTATTTATCAACCAGAATAGCAAATTTAGTAAAACCATCCTCCCGGTAGAAGCACAGTTTTCGATGGTAAGCAAGATTTTAGTCAAAGATTTTGACCATGATAAAAAGCCGGACGTCTTATTAATGGGCAACCACACCGATAACCGCTTAAAAATTGGCAGTATTGATGCCAATTACGGCTGTTTATTAAAAGGCGACGGTAAAGGCAACTTCGCCTACGTCAGCCAGCCGGTGAGTGGATTGGATGTTGAAGGCGACGTTAAATCTGCGACAGAAATAACCATCAACGGTGCAAAATATTTACTGATTGGTATAGCCGGTCAGCCACTAACATTTTATCAAGAGCCATGAAAATATTAGCTGTATCCCTTCTTTTTTGTTTAAGTCTGCTGTCGTCAGCCTTTGCGGGGCGGAACAAAAGCCTGCCCGAGCATTTATCAATGCAGCGCCCCATTCATGCTATCTCGATGGTGATGATGCACGACGTGATTAGTCCGCCAGTAGCGGCACGTTACTATGCTTACACCATGCTGGGGGCTTACCAGATTGTATCGGCCTATAATAACACGTTGCCTGATGCATCAAAATTTACTAAGAATTTTCACACTACCTTTAACAAAGATAAATATCCTGATGCCGATTACCAGGTTGCCGCCGCTTATTGTGTATTAGAGGCTGGTAAACTGCTGCTGCCATCGGGCTATACTTTGCAGGAAGAGCAGGATAAGTATGTGGCTTTGCTGAAAAAGCAAAAAATTAAAGACGAGGTGATAAAGCAGTCTGTTGCCGAAGCGGTTGACATGGCCGCGCAGATTTTAGCTTTCTCCAAAACGGATAACTATTTTGGTTTGAGCACCCGCCTGCGTTACACTCCTGTTAAAGGCGAGGCTTACTGGTACCCTACCCCACCTACCTATATGGAAGCGGTAGAACCTAACTGGGCTACCATTAAACCCATCATGATTGATTCGAGCGGGCAATTTAAGGCTATCCCGCCAGCCCCTTTCAGCAAAGATAAAAACAGCGATTTTTATAAACTGGCTAACGAGGTTTATGCTGTATCAAAAACAGCTACGCCCGAGCAAATCAATATTGCGAATTTTTGGGAGTGTAACCCGTTTACCGTGGTAACTTCGGGCCATATGATGATTGGCTTTAAAAAGCTAAGCCCCGGCGGTCATTGGATGAATATCGGCTTGATTGCCGCCGCTAAGAAACGCCTGAGTTTTGACCAGACTGTAGAATTGCTTACACTGGAAGGTGCTACGTTGATGGATGCCTTTATTTGTTGCTGGAAAGAAAAATATACCAGCAACCGAATCCGCCCCGAAACTTATATTAACCGATATATTGATTTAAAGTGGAGCCCACTGCTGCAAACGCCTCCGTTTCCGGATTATACCAGCGGACACAGCATCATTTCGGCGGCATCAGCCGAGGTATTAACTTACCTGCTTGGCGATAACCTGGCTTATTTAGATGACTCTGAAGTACCTTACGACGTGGCACCACGTAATTTTACCTCGTTCAGACAAGCGGCCAAAGAAGCCGCGGTTTCCCGACTGTATGGCGGTATACACTTCCGTGATTCCATCGATAACGGCTACGAGCAGGGCGTACGCATTGCTGATTATTTAATTGCGGCTTTGAAAAAGGCAGGCATACAACCTATCACTAACATTAAATCTTAAAATAAATCATACAGCTATCTAACTATTTTTGAATGAAGTTTATGTCATTGCGTAAAAAAAAGCGGGCTTTATCGCAGGCGCTTTTTTTTACCTGTTTAACCGCATCATCGGCGCTATACGCTCAAAACAAACCCGCTTACCTTAACGAGCAATTACCTGTTGATGCACGGGTAAAAGCTTTACTATCCGAGCTCACCCTGGCCGAAAAGGCCAATCTGCTGGGCTATAACAGCAAAGCCATTCCGCGTTTAAATATACCTGCCTACAACTGGTGGAACGAAGGCCTGCATGGTGTTGCACGGGCCGGTCAGGCAACGGTGTTTCCACAAGCCATTGGTATGGCGGCTACCTTTAACCCCGACTTGCTTAAACAGGTGGCCACGGTAATATCAACCGAAGCACGGGCCAAGTACAACCTGGCCATGCAGCAGGACCGGCATTTGATGTATATGGGTTTGACATTCTGGTCGCCCAACATTAATATATTTCGCGACCCCCGTTGGGGACGCGGACAGGAGACCTACGGCGAGGACCCTTTCTTGACCTCGCGGATGGGCGCAGCTTATGTAAATGGTATGCAGGGTAACGACCCGCAGCATCTTAAGGTATCGGCCACGGCCAAGCACTTTGTTGCCCATAGCGGCCCCGAAGCTACCCGCGACGAATTTAACGCACTGGCCGACGAGAAAGACCTGCGCGAAACCTACCTCTATTCTTTCAAATATCTGGTTGACCATGGTGTAGAATCGGTAATGACTGCCTACAACCGGGTTAACGGCGAGCCTAACTCCACCAGCAAAAAACTCCTAAACCATATATTGCTGAAAGAATGGGGTTTTAAAGGCCATGTGGTTACCGACTGCGGCGCACTTGACGATGTTTATCTGCGTCACAAAGTATTACCCAACGCTGTACAAACAGCTGCTGCCGCCATTAAAGCCGGCATCAACCTGGATTGCTCCAGCATCCTGCAAAAAGATGTAGAGGAAGCCGTGAAGCAGAAACTGCTCACCGAAAAAGAAGTAGATGCAGCCCTGGCTAAAGTTTTAAAAACTGAATTTAAGCTGGGCTTTTTTGACGATAAAAGCAGCAGCCCGTACAATAGCTATGGTGCCGATAGCGTAGCTAACGATGCTCATACCGCACTATCCCGCAAGGTTGCCGCCCAAAGCATGGTATTGCTTAAAAACGCTAACAATTTATTACCGCTTAAACCTAATAGCTACTCCAGCATTACCGTGTTAGGTACCAATGCGTCATCATTAGACGTGATGGCAGGTAGTTACCACGGTGTAAACAGTCGCATGGTTGATTTTGTAGAGGGTATTACTGGTGCCGTTGGCGTAACTACCCGCGTGGAGTACGACTTAGGCTCTAACTATACCGACACCACCCACTTCGGTGGCATTTGGGCAGCCGGCAACAGCGATTTAACCGTAGCTGTGATTGGCCTTTCGCCGGTATTAGAAGGCGAGGCGGGTGACGCATTTTTGTCGCCGACAGGTGGCGACAAACCCAACCTGGATTTACCGGCAGGCAATATTGCTTTCATCAAAGCCTTACGTAAAGGCAACCCCAAAAAGCCGGTTATCGCCGTTATTACAGGTGGCAGCGATGTTGATGTAAGCAGCATTGAGCCGTATGTAGATGCCATTATTATGGCCTGGTACCCTGGCCAGCAGGGTGGTAATGCTTTGGCCGATATTTTATTGGGTAAGGTATCCCCCTCGGGCCACTTACCGCTCACCTTTTATAAGTCGGTAAAGGATTTACCCGACTATAACTCGTACAGCATGAAAAACCGCACCTACCGTTATTTTAACGGCGCAGTGCAATACCCTTTCGGTTTTGGCTTGAGTTATACCACATTTAATTACGCCTGGAAAAATCAGCCTAAAGCAAACTATGCGGCTAACGACAACATTGACTTAGCCGTGCAGGTGAGCAACACCGGCCCGATGGATGCTGATGAGGTAGTACAGGCCTACATTAAATACCCCAATGCTGAGCGTATGCCGCTTAAAGAACTCAAAAGCTTTAAACGCTTAAGCATTGCCAAAGGGCAAACTGGCGAAGCCATGATGAGCATCCCTGTAAAAGAACTGATGAAATGGGATTTGGCCAATCATCGCTGGAAACTCTACCCCGGACAATACCAGATAGTTATCGGCAGCGATTCGCAAACAGAAAAACTGAGCGGCGGCTTCACCATCAAATAAGCCTTTGGTTTATCAACACATAAAAAAGGGTCTGCAAGTTAAATTTGCAGACCCTTTTTTATGTGATATTCTTATGCCTAATTTGTTATTCCAACTGAACGGCCTCCCCTGCCCGACTCGGTAAATACCCGAAACTGGTAGTTGCCTTTTTGGGTTAATGGAGTTGTATAAACGGCGCTGTTTACGGTTGGTTCAGTACCATTTGTAGTATAACGAATAATAAAGCCCGGAAACTGAACATTGGCTTTAACCGTGCCATTTTCGGTAAGCACACCGGCCGTTGGTATACGGTACCGGTAACCTTGATTGATGTAATTCAGTTTAGGCAACTCACGTTTACCTAAAATATTACAGAACTGGCTCCATGCAGTACTGTAATATTCGTCAGCTTTCTGCGTATTAGCTTCAGTAGCCCATTCCGGGTCTTTAGCCCACGCACGTTCGGCCAAGCCAAGCAGTTTGGGTAACAATAGATATTCGGTACGCTCATCGCCTTCGGCTTCTTCGCTCCACAACTGTCCTTGTATACCAACTATATTGGCTTTGCCTGTTTCGGTAAGTTTTTCTTTAGATGCCCAGGCCGATGCCGCTACCGGAGCGCCCATAGAGGTCTCGGTAATGTTTTTTAAGTAGTTATAGGGAATAAATTTGAACGGCTTATCTACATCAACGAAGCCTCCCCAGTACTGGCCGGGCTCATAAAAGTTTTTTTGGTACGATAAA
Source organism: uncultured Mucilaginibacter sp. (assembly GCA_964277815.1). GTDB lineage: Bacteria > Bacteroidota > Bacteroidia > Sphingobacteriales > Sphingobacteriaceae > Mucilaginibacter. The sequence continues at coordinate 21,339 of CAXYKR010000280.1, forward strand.
TCGAAATACAAATTGCTTACGCACGACAGGATAACCGGGTAACCGGCATTGGCCAACTGGTAAGCCAAATCTTCAGAGCCCCAGCCCAGCACATTGTTCCAAACATATAGGTGAAAATTCTCCTTCGCAAAATCAGGATTGGGCACCTGCTTTTTATTATTACCCGACTGTACTTTGCGCAAACCGGCTTCTTCCCATCCCGAAGGATATAAGCTGCGGGCTTTAAGCATGTCGTTTATTTTGCCGAAGTAGTAATACCATAAATCGTCGGTTGTTTTAGGAGCGCCTGCACTGGCCAACAGCTTTTGTACCGATGGCGATTTAGTCCAAACGCCGGCAGGCACTTCATCACCACCAAAATGGATGGTTTTTAAAGGCGCTCCCGCCTCGCGGTACATTTTGATGATTTCATCCGTTACGGTTTCCATAAAATTATAGGCCGATGGCAGCGAAACATCGATGACATTGTCATCCCAATGCTGTACCGACGAATAAACCGATTTATCCTGTAAATTACGCAGCAAATAGCGTTCGGCTTCGGCCTGTTGCCCGGCTTTCATCAGGCGGTTATAACGGGCATCCATGGATTTGATGGCTGCACGCGCATGACCAGGGCTTTCTACCTCGGGTATGACGTTGATATGGCGGGCAGTGGCATACTTTAACAATTCGATAAATTGCGCTTTGGTATAGTAACCTGTACCATCCGGATTATTCACCGATGGACCGGACCCATAGGCCGGTTGCAGATGGTCTGTATTGGTTAAGGTATGCCCGCGTTTTGCTCCTACGCTGGTCAGCTCAGGCAGTGCCGGTACTTCAAGGCGCCAGCCCTCATCATCACTAAAATGGAAATGCAGGTTATTAAGCTTATACATGCTCATTAAATCCAACAGACGCATCACCTCTTTTTGCGAATGAAAATTACGGGCCACATCCAGCATCATACCGCGGTAAGCAAAACGCGGCTCATCGGCTACAGTAACAGCAGGTACCGTAAGCATTTTATTTTTACCGGTCCAGGCTTGGGCTGGCAACATGCTTTTTAATGATTGTATACCGTAAAAAGCACCGGCACCGGTAGTTGCTGTAATCACAATTCCATCAGCATTTACTTTAAGCGTGTAAGCCTCATTGCCCATCCCCATAACCTTACGCAAGCTGATGGCTTTATGAATACCAACCTGCCCGCTGCCTGCGCTGCCTTTAAAAATTTTGGCGACTTCTGCTTTTAAGTAAGCTGATTCGTTTGCAAAAGCTTTATCTGCTGATACTACCGTTTGCGCAGTAAGCATAAACGGCTGGCCGCCTGTTCGATAACTTACCGGTGTCGGGAATATGAGCGGCAAACTGCTTGCCGGTATGTCATTAATTGACTGGTTTTGCTGATACACCATTTGCGGTGTAACAACAGGCACCTGGTCGGCGGCCGAGCGCTGCAACTGCTCGGGTTTGGTAGATGTTACCTGACTGAAGTTAGGTATAAGCGTAGTTACCGTTGGTGCCTCGTCGGCAACATAGTAAAAGCCTTCGGGCGCGTCTGTAAAATTTACTACCCAAGCACCGGCTACAAAAGGCACTTCCAGCGTTGCATTAGTGGTTAAACCTTTAAAACCATCTTTGGGCGACAGGCAAAAAAAGTCGCCGTTAAGGTGCTCTATTTTTACCGGCCCTTCAACCGATTCGGGCACGATTTGCCGGGCAAAGTTGAAGTAAATTTTCCAGCCGCTGGCAGGCATGTTTTGGCTGTCGCCGTTAGTAAAACGTAATACCGATTTAAACTGTACCTTGCCATTATAGCTGTTTTGCAGCACCTCCCATTGTATGCGTAGATTGCCCGCATTAAACGCCGAGACATTAGTCTGCGCATTAACGCAGATGGAGAGTATCAAAAAACAGGCTGAAAAAAATATCCTTCTCATAGTAATGATTAACGATGAACAATTTACGGTTTGGCCGAATACGGGCGGTCTTGCGGCGCTGTACCCCAGGTGGCATTGGGCTTATTACCCATCTCAAAAACTAACTCGCCGCCTTGCATCAGGTCGGTATGTGTAATGTACGACTTAGGATAAGCTTTACCGTTTAACGTCACTTTTTGAATGTAAATATCCTGGTCGCTGTTGTTGCGGGTAACCAGTTTCATGGTTTTACCGCCAGGCAATTTTATGGATGCCTCATCAAACAGAGGGCTGCCAAATACATAATTACCGTTGGCCGGATTTACCGGGTAAAAACCTAATGCTGAAAATACATACCAAGACGACATCTGACCTACATCTTCGTTACCGATAATACCATCAGGTTTAGTGGTATAAAAGTTTTTCATGATATAACGCACCTTTTCGGCCGTTTTCCAAGGCTGGCCTGAGTAGGCATACATATAAGTGACGTGATGGCTCGGCTCATTGCCATGAGCATACTGCCCTATCAGTCCCGAAATATCGTTTGATGCACGTGCGCCCATATCGCCTTTGGCAATAAACAGCGAGTCGAGCTTTTGATTAAAACCTTTGTCGCCGCCCAGCAACTTAATCAGGCCTTCTACGTCCTGCGGCACCATGAAGGTGTACTGCCAGCCGTTACCCTCAGTAAAGTCACCGTGCTCGTGTATAGAAGTAAACGGATTATAAGGGGTACGCCATGCGGTTTCAGACAAGCGTCCACGCATAAAGCCCACCTTAGGGTCAAAATATTTTTGATAATACTGGCCACGCTTGCTGAAATAGGCATAGTCATCCTGCTTACCCAGCTTTTTGGCAACCTGCGCCAACGACCAGTCTGCCACGGCATATTCCAATCCCATCGATACAGACTCGGCCGTGCTGTCTGCCGGGATAAAACCCAGCTTTTTAACAAAATTGGTTCCGCGGATGTCTTGCATGGCTGTAGTTTTCATGGCCTCGTAAGCCAGGTTTACATCAAAACCTTTGTAGCCTTTTAAAATGGCATCAGCCACAATAGGCACCGCGCTGTAACCCACCATACAATAGGTTTCGTTGGCCATTAAATGCCATACCGGCAGGCTGCCTTGTTGCTTGTAAATAGCCAGAAAACTATTAATAACATCGTTAACCCGCTCGGGCTGCAACACGGTAAATAAAGGGTTTGCTCCGCGGTAAGTATCCCATAACGAGAATGTGGTGAGATTATTAAAACCCTCATTGCGGTGTACCTTTTTATCGGTGCCCCAATAGTCGCCGTTATAATCGTTAAACACCGAAGGCGCAATCATGGTATGATAAAAAGCCGTGTAAAAAACTTTCTTTTTGCTTTCGTCGGCTGTTTTAAGCTGCACTTTCTGCAACTCCTTGTTCCAGGCTGCATCGGCACCGGCTACAGTTTTATTAAAATTCCAGCCCGGTAATTCGGATTTAATGTTGGCTGCTGCATTTTCAATACTAACCGGCGAGATACCTACTTTAATGTAAATCTTTTCTCCGGCAGTGGTTTTGAAGTTTAACACACCTTTTACCTTAACACCCTCTAAAGCAGCGCCCGGCTTAGCAGCTACGCTGTCATACACTGCAAAGTTTTTGATAGGTTTGGATAGCAAAGCAGTAAAATAAAGACGCTGGTCTTTTGCCCAGCCCGCAGAATACCTATAGCCTGCGATAGTAGTATCGTTAACTTGTTTGATGTAAGTTTTTACTGGGTGGTCCCAGCCTATGCCCTGCTCCAGGTCGATGATGATGTGCGCCTGGTCAGATTTAGGGAAGGTATACTCATGGAAACCAACGCGCTTGGTAGCCGTTAACTGCACACCAACTTTATAACGCTTTAATTTAACGGCGTAATAACCGGCACGGGCAATTTCATCTTCGTGACTAAACGGCGAGGCATAACCGCTTTGCACATCTTCGAAAGTTCCCTTCATTACTTTTAACGGACCGGTAGTTGGCATGATAGACACATCGCCCAAATCACCAATACCGGTGCCGCTTAAATGCATATGCTGAAAGCCCACAATGTTATTATCTGAGATATGATAGCCAGAGCACCAGTCCCAACCATCTTTGCCTTTGGCCGGACCCAATTCGGTTGGGCCTAATTGTACGGCGCCAAATGGCACGTTTGCACCTAAAAATACGTGCCCGTGAAAGCCGGTGCCTATGTATGGGTCAACATACCGGGTAAGACCTGTTTGCGGCTTAAGCTGCGCCATAGCCGGTGTTACAGCGCAAAGACCAGTTATCGAGGCCGCCATGGTT
>CAXYKR010000281.1:0-23291 GCA_964277815.1 uncultured Mucilaginibacter sp.
CTCTAATTTAACCCCTGCCGCCAACAGCATAGTGAGCGACCGCAACACGCGCGACCCGGTGCCGCCAATACCAAAAACAAATACTCTCATCAGTTAAAATGGGGTTCTGCGGGCGTGAATAGAAAACTTTTTAAGCAGCAGCGAAAACAGGAAGAAATACACCGCAGCACAAAGCATATTGAAAAGGGCAAATTTGATGAGGTAGCCGTCAACCAATCCTAACTCTGATTTGGCAAAAAGGAATGCAATAGCAAAGCCTATTAAAGCAGCCAGTGCCATGGTAATCACCCAGTGAATGCCGGCATGCCATATGTTACTTACCCGGCCCAACGCCAGGTAAAATAAGGCAGCAATAACCAGTACGACAACAAATGTGAGCAATCCGGCATTGGGGTAAATAGCATCACCGTACTCGGAGATGTCTGCGTTTTTCCCGCAGAGCAATTCGTATAAAAAGGTAAAGGCGTTTAATAACATAGCTTATTTAGAGATTTTAATGGATAATTCTATCAGGTTTTTATTGCCTGTGTCAAAGGCTTCGATTACGCCGTTAATGAGATGCTCGAAGGCAAAAGTTTTACCAGCCGAAGCTCCTTTCACATCGCGGTCATCCATCACCGACCAGCTTTTATACCAATCGTTATATTGCAGCGGCAGCACCAGTTTCACGTCAGCATTGGGTAAAGTCATTTCGGTTACCGATACCAAAATCACATGGGTCGCATCTTCTATCCTGGCTTTTTCTTTGGTGGTTTTAAGCTTAGATTTATCTGCATCGTTTTTGTCTTTTACCGTAAATACGGCTTTACATCCTTTAGCCGTAAGCTGCAAATGATGGTTCAAATAAGCTGTATCCCTGGCATATTGAGGCAAGCTATCCAGGTTTACCGCTAAACAGAATTGAGAAGGCTCTGAAGCGGTAGGCTCAACATCAGTTACTTCGCCATCACTCAGGCTCCATTTACCGCGTTTTTCTACCCCTTGAATAATAGAGTAACTTTTTAAAGCGCTATCAATGAGTCCGAAGGTGAGCATCTGCTCGGGATGAAAAGTTGATATATGTGCCAAACGTTTATCAAAATCGGCCAGCATCCGGGTACTGCCAATTACCCATACATAAAAAGGGCGCATATCGCCGTTGAGCTTTGTTTTTACATTATGGTAATCATAATAAGTACCGTGAAATTTTGACTTAAACGCATACACACTGGCCGCCTGTCCTCTCTTTTTAAGCGCCGAAAAAGTGGTATAGATATGGTTTTTAAGCGTGCTGGATGCATTAGTGCGGTTAAGCTCCCAATCTTTTTTCACGTCTTTTGCCGGGAAAGAAAGTATACAGTCTGATAAAAAAATGGAGACCTCCGTTGAATCGGTTTTCCTGGCAATCTCGTCGAATATTTTATCCAGCTCGGAGCTTTTTTGGTTAGCTATTTTGGTAGTTGCAATTTGATTGGTAAAATCGGCTACACTTCCTTTAAACTTATTTAGTGAGTCGGCTACCAGCCAAACGTCAAGCGGTTTATCAAAATTGGCCACTTTGGAGGCAAGGTCGGTTACAACGGTTTTATACTCGGTGTAGTTATTAAAGTATCCGCCCATACTGGCTGATGTTTCAATAAAGAGGTGTACCCCACTCAGCTCAGGCAATTTAACCGGGCAACCATCTTTAGTATTACCTGCAGCCACATCCGGACATTTATCCTTATCATCCGGTATTTTGTCATGGTCGCGGTCATTATCACATGAACTAAACAAAACAGCGCAACAGAAAGTAAAAGCCAGCAGGATAGGATTTGTATTTAAACCATATCGTTGACGAAGATGAGATAGTGATAAGATTTTAAAATAGTTCATTGAGGTTCAGTTTACATTATTTAAAGCTTGGTCTGTGATACCAAAGTGCAGATAGCGAATTGTGCATAATCAGCTGTTTGTGTTTATTCGCTCGTTGTTGAGGCAGCGAACTTGCTTTCAGGCTCTCGTTCCCATTTGCATAGTCCTTTACCGTCATGCTGCGCCCGCTCAATGGGTATAGCAATAATCCTTTTGGAGCAATTACTTAACCCCCGACAATCATTCCGGAGATGATACCTGATGGCTCCATGGCTATCGCACACATACACCGTCTTCCCGGAGGTACATCCTGATATGCCCCATAGCAATAGCAAAAATTTGGCATTACGTAACATCTAAAAAACGTTGAGCGATATCTTGTTCCTGGATTACTTGCCCACTCCGCAAAAACATTTGCTTTTTACCACTGATTGGGTCTTCAAACAAATGATAACCATGCCGGCAATTAATTATTCTGAAGCGTAAAGCGCGTAAACCCGCCAGCAAGCCTTGATTTAAAGTAGCCTGGTAAACAAATTTCGAGCAGCTAACCCTAAAAATGCATGGTCTGCGCTGGTCATCAGAGACAAGCCGCCAGTAACAGCGAATAATCCATAATAACCCGGTTTTCATTTATGGCTTACTAAAAACTACCATTTGATAAGATGACATGTATCCAGGCTTTGCGCCAAAGCCGAAGCAGCCATTATCCGGCTGGATATAGGTCGACACGCTTTCGAGTCTAATATAATTCCAACCATCAGCACGGTACCGATTGATGAGATTTTCGAGTTGCAGGGCAACAACCGCTTTGGTTTCTTTTTTCTGGTCGAGCGTAGCTGTAAAAGGTATAACTTTATATTCCATAACTTTTAATTAGCTGGTATGACAAGATGGTGAACAGTAATAGCAGCCGTTTGCCCTGGAGTAGGTTTGTTTGGCTTTTGACACCGCCGGAGCGCATGAAGAATACTCTCCTAAATATTCGCGGTTGTTGATATCAGGCAGATACGCGCATCCGTGGTGATGCACCTCGTGGTCGCCATTTTCTTGTGCGTTTTTATTCACGTAGTAACTTGCCATTTGTGATTTGCTTTAGTTGATTATAAAACAAATTTAAACTGGCAGCTACACAATAAATTACGGGAAACCGTAAAGTACACGACTTTGTAATATATTTTTAATCAGCTTTTTAACACCAATTAAATATGGCCCTCGCCTTTGCAAAAAGCCACGAGTTGCTCGTTGTTGGTAAAACTAAAAGTATCGCGAATAAAGTTTAACCGCTTTTCTACACTGCTTAAGCTTGATGGTTTAACACCGTTGCGTTGAAGATAATTAGGGATATCTTTTTGCATTATTCCCTGTGCAAGCAACGATACAATGGTTTTATCATAGGGTGTTAATTCGTAAATGCCCGCTTGCCTTACAGCTTGCTTCAACAAAATGGGCAGGTGTTGCCGGTTATTATAAATGGCATCAATTGCAACACGCAACTCCTGTGCATCACGCCTGGCTTTCCGTACAAAACCATTAATATGGAGGTGCGTAAACAAATCGCTTATAATGCCTGGTTTGATTTCGGCCGAAAAAACCAGTACTTTCAAATTAGGTTGTGCAGCGCGTGCTGCGGCAATTAGTTCCTCTCCGCCAGTCAACTGTTGTTCACGACCATCGTCTTCAAATGACAAATCAGTTATCAATAAATCATACGGCTCACCTTTTTGTAAAGCTTTTTTAATTTGCAGCAGTGCATCATCACAATAATAAACATAATCTGCGCGGCTGACTTTCAGTTCTTCGAGTGTTTTACGCACCGAAATACTGGCACTTTCGTGGTCTTCTGCAATTAATACGCGGTTAAACATAGGCCGGTTAAATGATAGGAATAGATAAATTGATAAGGAGACCTTTAGGTTCTCTATTGGCAAAATTAATATCGCCACCCGCTGTATTTATACGGTTTCCCGTATTGGTTAAACCGTTACCATAATGAAAATCAGAAGGCAAACCTTTACCATTATCCTCATAATTTATATTTAACTGTGTATTGCTTTCTGCAAACCTCAGTACCACTTGAGTTGCGCCGCTGTGCTTTTTCATATTCACCAGCAACTCTTGCAAAATCATCCGAACATCAGTTCGTAACTGCGGCCCGGCATCAGCCCAGAGTTGGGCATTGTTACCTTCAATACACACGTCTACGTCTTCGCTGATGAATGATTTTAGTAAGCTGTCTATTTGCTGATGAAAGGGCTCAGCAGCGGTAGGCGGTTTATCATAAGATATATCGCGCGACTGGTCATACAAGTACTCAATCTCATCCAGCAACTCCTCTTCATCTCGGTGCACTCCGTGTTCAATCTTGGTCATCACCTGGTACAAACCATTGGCTACTACATCATGTATACGCTTTGATATTTTTAACTTATCCTCTTTGATGCGATTCTCAGCCTCGAGCTTTTGATGCTCCAATTTTTTACGGTACCAAAACGTGGTAGCAAAAATGACGATTACTACTACAATCACCACACCAATTAAAATAATTCGTTGCGTTGTTATCTGGAATACCTTAGCGGCATTATCCTTCTGCAGCCTTAGATTTTCAGCCTTGTGCCTTTCAATATTATATCTGATTAATGCAAACTGGTTTTTGGCAGATGCTCTAACTGTTTGCAAACTATCATTCAGTTTTTCATAACGGTCAAAATAAGAGCGGGTCAAATTAAGCGGTACCGTTTTTATACATTGCTGTAAGGCCTCAAGTTTTTCATCCGGGTTATTTAAAGCTATTGCCTTTTCATACATCAACTGTGCATATTGGTAAGCCAGGGCATCACGATTTAAAGCATTGTAATATTCGGAAATATGGAAATAACTCGAGCTCTCGCCCCAAATATCTTTAATTTGTTGTCGTATTTTAAGGGCATGTAGCAATTGGGGCAAGGGCTGGTAAGATTTATCAAGCAGCCATTGGGTGTGAGCTGCATTAGTAAGCACACGTGCATATTCTTCCCCTTCTTTATTTAACACCGGCATTAACTTTTGATAGATTGCCAGCGCCTTTAAGTAATCTCCCTTTCGTTGATAAGCAGTGGCCTTGTTGTTGAGTATGGTTTGACTGAGCGCAGTATCAGGTTTAAAGGCTGAAGCGCGGTTTAAAAAACCAATCGCCTCATTATAATTTTTTAGGGTAATGCTTAACGTACCCAGTTCGTTATAGGTTCCGGCTAAGGCAGCAAAGTTCTTAGATTCACCTTTATCCAGATAATTCAACGATTGCAAAAAGCTTTCCTGGCTGCCAAAATAATCTCCGGCACCTAATTGAATGATGGCCATATTGGTATAAGCCATCGAAATTTGCAGACTGTCTTTTACACCCGTCGCTACTTTATTAAAGTAATAAAATGCCGAGTCACGATTGGTATTTAAAAACTGGTAAGCTTTACGATAGCCAGTCCAATCATCATTAATTACCTTGCCCTGGGGTTTACGACAAGAAAATAACGCAGACAAAGCAACAACGAGGAGCAACAGTTTTTTCACAAGGGGTTGTTTATTTATCCCCTAATATATAAATAAACAAGACTTTTGATGCCGGGACTACACAGAAAAGGCAAGCCAAAGCCTGCCTTTTTTGTTCTTTTTAATTAATGTCCGCCCGGAATTGGTGGCGGTGGAGGTGGCGGGATATGCCCGAGGTCGCCCCCTGAGCCACCGCTATCATCATCGCCTGCGGTGGTATATGTACCTGGAACTTGGTTTAACTGGTTTATCAAATCTTGCGGCACAGGAACTCCCAGTGACAGCAAAACTGCTATCAATAAATTTAACATCTTTTTTAATTTTTTAGAATTAATACTCAGCAGGAGCTTACAGCAACGGGCTGTAAACCACCCTGCAACCGGGTGTAAGCGCTTGGCTTACATTTTTTTGGAAAGTATGAGCATTGATAGCAGAAGCTTTTAACCGCTTCCCAAACCGGGTATCGGCTGCTACTTTCGCTGCTCATTTTTTAAATCCGGTTGAGTGCACTAACCTTGTTAGCTACCAAGGTGTCTACCGTTTTCGAAAGCAAAAATAGAGGCGCTTAATTCATTATTTTCCAGCCAGTTCCGATAATTCCAATAATTCCAATGCGGTTCCGGCACAGTTACGAAAAGGTTAATCCGGTGATAAAAATTACTTAGCTTTACCTTTCATTTCATTATTTTATGACGGATGAGTATATAAACCTTGTTCTGGAAGATTATAAAAGGAAGAAGGAGCAAAATCTCCTTTCCTATAATTTGATGGGCTTAACACCCGCCAAAATCAATAAGGAGTGCTTAATTGTTTTTGATAAAAGATTTGATAAACGGGATGAAAGATTGTTGAAGTCGTTTTTTAATGAGAGGGAAGAGTATACCGAGTTAAGGCAACCCGTAAAACAATGTGACCCCGACCGCTTTAGAGCGTTAATTAAGTTTTTGAAGGGCCAGTCAAAAACTACAGATGAGAAGAATATTGAGCTGCTGGCCTGGCTCATTGATTTTGAAGGCAGACCTTACAAGCCTGATTATGAGAAAATGTATCAAACCAGTGACTCAGGAGTTCGGGAGAAAGATTTATTAAAAAAGGAAGAAGTAAGCTATCAAGCCGGTAAAAAAACAGTCCCGATACAGTCTCTGCTGCACGTACCGACTGAAGATAAACCTGAAAATGATAGCGATGGGATTTTAGATGAAAAAGAAACGAAGAGTCAGGAAAAAATAATTACACAACAGCCGGAGACGGTCAATCAGAACCCTCAAACTCATCCTCTACTTGTTAAAAAGGCAGTTTATATGTCGCTTGTAGTAGCTACTGTTATTGGCTTGACCTTATTTATAAATAAGGGAAATAAAAAAGGCAATCAACTACAGCCTTTAGCACTGGTGACTGCTTCAACTGATCAATGCATGTTTTGGGCGGGAGACCATTATCAGCCGGTAAGCTGTACTAAGCACTCCAAAGATTTGAAGGTTTCTGCCTTCGATGCCAAAAAAGCAGCACATCTCAAAAAAATTACACAGCCTGATACTATCACCTTAAATTCCATTAATCAGATTTGGTATGTGAAGGTTAATGGTAATATGGAATATTACACTGCTGCCGGGTTTCACCCGGTGTACACCGACCTGAGGCTTAAACCGCTGACCCAGTACATTTATCATAAGTATCTGCTTCGTTAAGATAAAGGCCCAATGAATTCGAAAGCAGATAAACAAAAAAAGGCCGTTTTCTTTACGAAAACAGCCTTGTTACATTTCGGGTAAATGATGGGGCTCGAACCCACGACCCCTAGAACCACAATCTAGTGCTCTAACCAACTGAGCTACATCTACCGTGTTTGTGGGTACAAAAATAGAAATCTAAAACGGTTATGCAAACCCTTTTTTAAAATTTATCTGTAGGCTGTAAACACGGCTTTTTCTTATCATTGCGCTACGTTTTATGATTGAGATTTTTACAGACGGCGCATCAAGCGGCAACCCGGGTCCGGGGGGCTATGGCACCATACTGCGCGCAGGTAAACACTATAAAGAACTGGCCGAAGGCTTCCGCAAAACTACTAACAACCGTATGGAACTGCTAGCTGTCATTAAAGGATTAGAAGCCCTAAAAAGTCCCAACCAGCAGGTAACCATCTATTCCGACTCTAAATATGTGGTAGACGCTATCGAAAAGCGTTGGGTAAACGGCTGGTTAGCCAAAGGCTTTGCCGGTAAAAAAAATAAAGACTTGTGGTTGCGTTACCTGGAAGTAAGCAAGCTGCATAACATTCGCTTTGTTTGGATAAAAGGCCATGCCGGCCACCCCGAAAACGAACGGTGCGACCGGCTTGCCGTAGCTGCTGCTCAGCAAAAAAACTTGTTGATTGACTCGGTATTTGAAATGGAAAGCAGTAAATAACGTTTTTGTCTGATCTATAAAATCATTGAATGGTCACTACACCTTCAAAAGTAGTTTTGGTAATCTGGGGCGAAAAGCAAGCCAGCATTTCTTCTGCCTTCTCCACCATATTCACCGACCCTATCACGATGGCCGAACGCTGGTGCAATTCTTTTACCTCCAGTTCAAGTATACGCTCATAACCGTTGGTTGCCTTGCCACCGGCCTGCTCTACAATGAACGATATCGGGTTGCATTCGTAAATCAAGCGCAGCTTGCCTTTAGGGGCTTGCGCCGTCATCGGATAGATAAATATGCCGCCTTTAATCAGTGTACGGTGGATGTCGGCCACCATGGATCCGGTGTAGCGCGAGGTATAAGGCCGGCGGGTACGCTCGTCCTCAACCTGGCAATATTTGATGTATTTTTTGATACCATCCGGAAAGTGGGCATAGTAACCTTCATTAATCGAATAGATAACGCCATCCTGCGGCACCATCATATCCGGGTGCGACAAGCAGAACTCGCCGATAGATGGGTCTAAGGTAAAACCATTCACCCCTTTGCCTGTAGTGTACACCAACATGGTAGACGAACCGTAGATGACATAACCGGCAGCAATCTGCTCCGTACCTTTTTGCAGCACGTCATCCAGCGTAGCTTTGCCTTCGGTAGATTTACGGCGGAAAATAGAAAAGATTGTGCCTACCCCTACGTTCACATCAATGTTAGATGAACCATCCAGCGGGTCGATAGCTACAATGTACTTGGCGTTCTTAGAAATCTCGGAGTCAATATAAATATACTCGTCGTTTTCTTCAGACACCACGATACAACATTCGCCGCCACTTTGCAGCGCTGCGATGAATTGTTCGTTAGCGTAAACGTCCAGCTTTTTCTGCCCCTCGCCCTGAATGTTTACCGTCCCCATATCGCCGATAATGTCGGCCAGACCGGCTTTGTTAATTTCGCGATTGACAATTTTGGCGGCAATACCAATATCACGCAACAGGCGCGACAACTCTCCCTTGGCATACGGGAAATCTGCCTGCTTTTCGATGATAAATTGTCCTAATGTTTTTACTGCTTTCATAGGCTTAGTGTATTAATTACATATTATTTAATAATTCTATCACCTCCAAGTTATGAATTTTATTGCCAGAAATGCAAAATTTTATCAATGTTTTAATTTTATGCCAACCCTGTTTTCCGGCCGCTCCGGGGTTTAAATGCAAACAATTAATCTTTCTATCAAATATTACTTTCAATATATGAGAGTGACCGCTGATAAATAATGTGGGGGGCTTAGTGTAAATAATACGCTTTACGGCCGGACTATATTTATCCGGATAACCGCCAATATGCGTCATCCAAACATCTATGTCTTCACACATAAAACGGAGGTTTTCGGGATAGATTTGCCTGATGTCGGGACCGTCAATATTTCCGTATACGCCTTTGAGCGGTTTAAAGGCAGCCAGCTTTTCGGCCAGCTCGAGCGTGCCAAAATCGCCCGCGTGCCATATCTCATCGCAATCGGCAAAATGTTTAAAAACGGCGTCGTCCAGATAGCCGTGGGTATCTGATATAAGCCCTATACGGGTCATGATGAAAAATTAATTTTGTTGGAGAAATTCTGTTAAAACTGAATCCGGCCTAAAATATAGTCAGGAATGCAGAAAGTAATGCCCGGTACTCAGCATTATAAACACCCGGAGCATCATATATACATAAACGCGTGGCAGCAACAGGTGTTTGCCTACGCCCCAAAACAATAATACGGCGATGAGGCTCGGAGTGCGGATACGAAAGTATATCAATATTCTGTTGCAGATGTAAGCCTGCCTCACCTGCCAAAGCCAGGATGAGACTTACGGTATTTAAAGGTGCAATTAACCAGCCTTGGCCGCCAGTACTGAGATGCGCAGCCATACCCACAATCAACTCTTTAAAAAAGTTACTGTCGGCATGTTTGGCCAAAGCTTTTTGCTGACCGGGCGAGGGTAAAGACTGAATGTAAAACGGCGGATTGGATACAATTAAATCAAACTGCTGCGCAGGCTGTTCCGCAAAATACGTTTGAAAGCTTTGCGCATGTACTTGCAATCGTTCCCAAAATGCAGATTCAGCAAAATTTATCTTTGCTGTCTGCGCGGCCGCTTCATCCATTTCTACCGCTGTAACGGCTGATGAAGGATGACGCTGTGCCAGCATTAAGGCGATTACTCCTGTACCGGTACCAATATCTAATATAGTTGAAGGGGTGCCGTTGCCGGCCAGTGCGCCAAGTAGTACGCCGTCGGTATTTACCTTCATAGCGCAGTTAGCCTGGTTTACACTAAACTGCTTGAATTGAAAAATACCAGACATGATTACTCTTCGTACAATTCCAACGGAAGCCCGTCAGGGTCGGCAAAAAAGGTAAATTGTTTGCCGGTAAGCTCGTCTACACGTACAGGTTCAACCGTAACCCCATAGCTTTGCAAATGGGCAACAGCCTCGCTGATATTATCAACAGCAAAAGCCAAATGCCTTAAACCGGCCGCTTCGGGCCTTGATGGGCGTACAGGCGGTTTTGGAAATGAAAAAAGCTCGATTTGGTAGCGATTACCCACTGCCAAATCAAGCTTGTATGATTGTCTTTCGGCGCGATAAACTTCCTTTACAATAGGCAAGTTAAGCACCTCAGTATAAAAACGTTTAGAACGCTCATAGTCTGAGCAAATAACAGCAATATGATGTATGTGCTTCAGCTTTAACATTACTCGCCTAAAGCTACATGCAATACGTTATCATATAACAGCTTCACGTCGGTTACGTGACCAAACAGTTCTTCGTCTACGTTAAAGAAACCGTTGGTTACGGTGCCTAATAAAGTATATTCAATTTCGCTGGTAGCCATCATTTCGGTAAAGCGGTCCTGCTCTTCGGGCGACACGCTTACTACTACCCTACCTTGTGCTTCACCAAACAAAAAAGCATCTTTACGGATGTCGGCATCAGTAGCAATATCAAAACCCAAGCCCAATGGCATAGCCGACTCTAACAAGGCGATGTACAACCCACCATCAGCTACGTCATGAGCAGACTGAATAGCCTTGTGCTTGATGAGTTCTTTAATCACCTGGTGCATGGCATACTCTTTATCTAAATCAAAGTATGGTGCAGGTGATGCCTGTATTTTATGGTACGAAGCCAAGTATTGTGACGAAGCGATATCATTTTGCGATTCGCCAATGAGGTAAATAAAATCGCCAGGCTGTTTAAAGTCGGCCGTCATGATATTATCCTTATCATCAAGCACACCCAACATACCAATGGTAGGCGTTGGGAACACCGGACCTTCATCCGACGACTGGTTGTAGAAACTTACGTTACCGCCGGTTACCGGGGTATCAAACTTGCGGCAAGCTTCGCCCATACCTTTAATAGCGCCTACAAATTGCCAGAAAACTTCGGGCACATAAGGGTTACCAAAGTTTAAACAGTTGGTAATAGCTACCGGCTCACCGCCCGAACAAGTAATGTTACGGGCAGCCTCTGCTACAGCAATGGCACAACCTTTTTGCGGGTCGGCATTTACATAGCGTGAGTTACAGTCAACCGTCAAGGCAATCGCCTTGTTCGTGCCTTTTACAGCAACTACGGCAGCATCACTTGGGCGGTTGGTGGTCATGGTGGCAGTACCTACCATGCTATCGTATTGGTCGGTTACCCAACGTTTAGAGGCAATGTTTGGATGTGCAACCAGGTGCTCGGCAACATCTACCAGGTTTTCGGGAACCGCAACATCATCGATGTTAAATTTCTGATATTCCTGATAATAGGCCGGCTCGCGGTATTCGCGTTCGTAAACCGGGGCACCGCCGCCTAAAACTAAGTCTTCGGCAGGTACATCGGCTACCATTTCGCCGTTCATAAAATATTCCAGGCGTTTGGTATCGGTTACCTCACCAATCTGCACGCAATTTAAATCCCATTTATCAAATACGGCTTGTACGTCTGCCTCGCGGCCTTTGTGAACCACGATCAGCATACGCTCCTGCGATTCTGATAACAGAATTTCGAAAGGCTTCATGTTATCCTGGCGGGTTGGTACTTTATCCAAGTCAATACGCATACCGTGCTCACCTTTGGCCGACATTTCGGAGTTTGAACAGATAATACCGGCAGCGCCCATATCCTGCATACCCACTACGGCACCGGTTTTAATCACCTCAAGCGTAGCTTCGAGCAGCAGTTTTTCCTGAAAAGGGTCGCCTACCTGTACGGCAGGTAAATCGTTTACCGAATCTTCGGTAATATCTTTAGAAGCAAATGCAGCACCATGTATACCATCTTTACCGGTTGATGAACCTACGATGTAAACCGGGTTACCAACACCGTAAGAAGTTGCAGACACGGTATCACCGGCCATTACAATACCGGCCGACATAGCATTTACTAATGGATTAACGTTGTAGCACTCATCAAAAAACAACTCGCCGCCTACGGTAGGTATACCAAAGGCATTACCGTAATCGCCGATACCTTTTACCACACCTTTTACCAGCCATTTGGTACGGTCGAGGCTCAAGTCGCCAAAACGCAGGGAGTTTAACTGTGCGATAGGACGTGCACCCATAGTAAATATATCGCGGTTAATACCGCCCACCCCGGTGGCAGCACCTTGATACGGCTCTAATGCCGACGGGTGGTTGTGCGACTCAATTTTAAAGGCACAGCCTACGCCATCGCCCAAATCAACCAAACCGGCATTCTCTTCGCCTGCTTTGGCCAGCATACGCGAACCATCGCGCGGAAGGGTTTTAAGCCATTTGATGGAGTTTTTGTAAGAGCAGTGCTCGCTCCACATTACAGAAAAGATAGACAATTCAGTAAAATTAGGCGTACGGCCTAAAATCTCTTTAATACGTTCAAACTCTTCGGGTAACAGGCCTAAATCTTTGGCGGTATCAACGGTAGTCGGTTGGTTTTGCTCCACAGTAAAAATTTTGATGGATTTTGAAAGCCCAAAATTAGAAAAATGCCTTGAATGCCGATACTTAAATTTTGATTTGCTTACCGATGTTCAGAACTTATGCAGGATATTAACAACAAAAAGGCCTACCATCAAACGGCGAACTCCACAAAAAGCAAAAGCCGCCCAAAACGGACAGCTTTTGTGATGCATTATTATTTCATAACTTATATACCTTCGGTACCTGGTTCGTGGCCTAACATACGGCCGGTGGTACGGCCATGCGGACGGCTCTCAAAATCGGTTTTTGCGTTACCTACCGACGGGAACTCGTGTGGGTTTGGTGGCGTTACATCGGTTTGCTCGCTATATGAAGCATCATTACCTTCCTGCGGCTGGTTTACTTCGCTCTCGCTCGGGTAGAGCAAATCCTCATCGTCCGATTCCTGGTGCTCGGGTATTTCGTTCGGCTCGTCGGTATCATCGGTGTCGTCATAGCTTGCAATTACGCCTGATGACAGGTCGCGGCTGGCTTGGCCGTTAATGCGATTATAGTCGTCATCTTCATCGTCGTCCAGGTCGTCGTCATCTAGATCTTCATCGTAGCCCGGTACCACATCGTTATCTAAATCATCATCTTCGTCCAGGTCATCATCATCTAAATCCAAGTCGTCGTCGTCATCCAATTCGTCATCATCATCCGGGTCAACAGCGGCTTTAGAAAATCTTCCACGATCAAGTTCATTAGCGTTAAACCTACGGGAAAGTTTGGTGGGTATCTCCTGTTCAGCAGTCCAGGATTCTTGATCAAATGCTAACATAAGTTTGTGTTTTACGTGTTGTAGAATAACTTTAAAAAGAAAGGCTTTGTTTTACATTTTGCCACAATTAACCATTATTTAAAAGGTTTTAATGAGGCCGGGCTTGCACTACATCAACTCGCTGTCGTTCTTTTCATGGTATACTTTGTACGCCATGTAAAACAAAATAAGGGCAGGCACCAGGTACAAAAACCCCACCGGTGTACTTACACGCGGAGTAGTACTTATAAGCTGCCAAACGGCTAAACCAAGTGCGACAAAGGCACCAATTAAGTATGCATAAAAGAACTTACTACTCATTTCGGCAAATTATCATTGGTATTTCATTTTAACCGATGGCAACAATTTATGTTTCGCACACCGTTATTAAATCAACACATTAACCTTGCAATTGCTTATATTGCGGGTTATTACCTAATTAATACGCGATGCAAAACTGGGAAGATATTTACTTGGAAGCAGAGGAAGCCATCCGCAATGCAAACTATTTACAGGCTAAACAACTGTTAGAAAACATTATACTCGAAGAGCCATCAACAGCGCAGGCACATAACTCGCTGGGTTGGTTATACCGTACGCAGTTTGATGATTATGGCCGGGCCGAAAATCATTACAAAGCCGCCATTAAAAGCAACCCGCAATACCCGCATGCCTACATTAACCTCATTGTTTTATACACCAATTTAGAACAATGGGACAAAGCGCGCCATATTGCAGATAAAGCCCAAATCAGGCCTTTGGTAGATAAAGCTTTACTGAACTACCGTTTAGGCATTATTGAAGAGTACAATCAAAATTTTGAAGAAGCGATTACCTTTTACAAAAAAGCCATTAAGCTTTGTTTGAATTTTGATTCGATTGAGGATTATAAAAGGGCAATCGGCAACTGCGAGTATAAAGCTACGCTGTAGCAATTTACACAAGCCTTAAAAACAAAAACACCCTGATGATAGCTCATCAGGGTGTTTTTGTTTAGTGTGCTTTGATTAACCCGTAGAGTTACATCTTTTTAAACACAACAACTCCAAGCGGCGGAAGCGTGATATTAATCGAATTTTCGCGTCCGTGCCATGCCGTCGCTTCGGTGCTTAAAGGCTGAGGATTGCCTACTCCGCTGCCCCAGTATTTCTTTTCGTCCGAATTGAAGATTTCTTTCCACTGGCCCGCCGATGGTACGCCGATACGATAGTTGTAACGCACGTTAGGTGTCATGTTGAGTGCCACTAATACATCATCAGCAGCATTGTTTCCTTTACGCAAATAAACAAAGATAGAATCCTGCACATTGCCGCCATCTATCCACTCAAAACCCTCGGCGCTAAAGCCTTTCTCGAACAAGGCAGGTTCGCTACGGTATAAATGGTTCAGTGCTTTCACGGTTTCCTGCATACCTACGTGGCAATCAAACTGCGTTACCCACCAGTCTAACGACTGGCTAAAGCTCCATTCGGCATTCTGGCCAAACTCGGCGCCCATAAACAACAATTTGGTGCCCGGATGGGTAAACATATAACTGTACATTAAGCGCAGGTTGGCGTAACGCTGCCACTCGTCGCCAGGCATTTTGGTTAGCATTGAACCTTTACCGTATACCACCTCATCATGCGAAAAAGGCAGCATAAAGTTTTCGGTAAAGGCGTAAATCAAGCTGAACGTCAACTCGTCGTGGTGATATTTACGATAGATAGGGTCCTGCTTGAAATACCCGATGGTATCGTGCATCCAGCCCATCATCCATTTCATGCCAAAACCCAGACCGCCGCTGTAAACCGGGCGACTAACGCCGGTAAACGAAGTAGACTCTTCGGCGATGGTTTGCACATCCGGGAAGTTGCCGTAAACGGCCATGTTAAACTCTTTTAAAAATTCAATCGCCTCCAAGTTATGGTTACCGCCAAACACATTGGGCACCCACTCATCATGTTTGCGCGAGTAATCTAAGTAAAGCATCGACGCCACACCGTCTACCCTTAAGCCGTCAGCATGGTAACGGTCCAGCCAAAACAAGGCGTTGCTGATTAAAAAAGACTTAACCTCGTTACGACCGTAATTAAATATATAAGAAGTCCAGTCGGGATGATAGCCCTGGCGGACATCGGCATGCTCATATAAATGCGTACCATCAAACTTGTATAAGGCATGAGCATCACCCGGGAAATGCGAAGGTACCCAATCCAAAATCACTCCGATACTTTCCTGGTGAAAACGCTCAATCAGTTGCATCAATTGTTGAGGCGTACCGTATCTGGAGGTAGCCGCATAGTAACCGGTTACCTGGTAACCCCAGCTCGGATAGTATGGGTGCTCCATAATGGGCATAAACTCCACGTGGGTAAAGCCCATATTTTTAACGTATGGTACCAGCCTGTTAGCTATCTGGTTGTACGTATAAAACGCGTCAGGACTTTCGTTATCACGGGCCCAGGAACCTAAATGTACCTCATAAACCGAATATGGTTTATCCAAGGCATTATGCTGGTAACGGTTGGCCATCCAGTCACCATCGCTCCACTCGTAGTAGGTATCTGCTACGATAGAAGCGGTTTGAGGTGGTTCTTCCCAACGCAGAGCATAAGGGTCGCCTTTTTCCAGGTCTTCGCCTTGCGATGAATTGATGAAGTATTTGTAAACCTCGCCGTTGCCGATGTTCGGGATAAAACCTTCCCAGATACCTGACGCATCCCAACGGTGGTTAAGCGGATGCGAGCCACGGTTCCAGCCGTTGAAGTTCCCGATGACCGACACGTACTGCGCATTGGGCGCCCAAACGGCAAAATATGTTCCGACAACGCCATGGTGTTCTACCACATGCGAGCCCAGCTTTTCGTATAATTTAAAGTGCTTGCCCCCTTTAAACAGGTCGATATCAAACTCGGTGAAACGGCTGTAAGGCTCTACCGGGTTTAACGTAACGTTTACCGGCGCCGGTGTTTCGGCTGCGTCCGGGATAACGGGCAAATCAGCTTTTTTGGTTTTACCTTTTGTTGCCGTTTTGCCCTTTTTCTTTTCGGCAATTTCGGTTATTAATTCAGCAACAGATATTTCGGCAGGTAATTCGGGTTCGGCTTTGCTTTTACGCTTTGCAGGCTTGGCAGCCTTTACCGGTTCCGATTCAGGAAATGTTTCCTTTTCAGTATTCTCCTTTTTCTTACCAGAAGAAGCACGTTTAGCTTTTACCGGTTTAGACTCAGGAAATATTTCCGTGCTTTCGGCTGATGAATCGACTGGAATTTCCTGTATTTTTTCGGATTCGGCACTGCCGGGTAGTGATGCAGGCTTTGTTTTTTTGGATTGCTTTGCCATAGTTAGAGTGTCTTAAGCAAGACATTGGATTCTGTGTAAATGCAGCAAAAACGGGTAGAAGTATCTGGCTTTGTAACTTAATCCCCAACACTGCAACTAACTACTTGTTTTGCCTGATACAATAGTAATCATTTTTGCAGCACTAACAAGCCTGAATGGTAAACAATTACCCTATCAATTAAATTAATTGACTGCGTTCAAAATCACCACCTTTAAATATCTGTATACTCCTAAAGGATGAATAGAACCTTTACAAATAATACTTTTCGCCATTGCTTTTAATACGCCCGGCATCCAGTAATTGCCGGATTACGGTGAGCTTATCGTTACTCCTACCACGGCTAAGAATACTTACCAATTGTTCTAAACTTAAGGGCGCGGCGCTCAATGCTACTAATATCTCGTCTGTTATTTGCTGGTGCAGTTCGTCGGCATGTTGCTCACGCTGTTCGCGCAGGCAAACATCACATACCCCGCATTTGGGTGCGTTGGGCTCGTTAAAATAAGCTAACAATTGTATACTCCGGCACCGGTCTGTATTAACATAAGCCAGCATAGCATCCATTTTTTTGCGGTAAACGGCTTTGCGTGTCTCCAGGTACTGGCGGTCTATCCATAAATTTGCTGAAGTTTGCCGGGGCTTTAAGTAAGTCACCTGCGGCTTATCGGTTTGCGGCAGATAGCTCAATGCTCCATAATCATTTAACTGCTGCATGGCTTCGTTTACCTGCTGCACGCTCAGGTTAGTGCGCCGGGCGACATCAAACTCGCGGATGCGTACATAGTTGTCAAAAGCACCACCGTAAGAGCGCAACAGGGTTTTAATAAATGGGTCCCAGGCCGGGTTTTGAATCTGGAAATTATATAACTGCTCGTGCGCAATCTGGAACTGAAAACGGGACGGTAAAAACACGCTTTCATTAAAAGACAAGTATTCACCCTGCTCTAAAAACTTAAGCGCGTTTAAAGACTTCAGCGCATCCAGTTTGAAGCGGCTGCAAAAATCGGCCAGGTCTAATTCAAAACTTAACCCCTCGCCTGCCCCGTACGCTAATTGGTAATAATTAGCCAGGTAATGGTATACCTGCTTAATTTCTTCGACAGATGGAAAACTAATTTCGAACTTGCGCTCCTGCTTTAACCGGTCGGCCTCGCTGTAGAGCAGCACGGCGTAGGCCTTTTGCTCATCACGTCCACCGCGACCGGCTTCCTGGTAGTAAGCTTCCAGGCTTTCGGGCAAATCTTTATGCAATACGAAACGTACATCAGGTTTATCAATCCCCATCCCGAAGGCGTTGGTGGCAATAATGATTCGGATGTGGTTATTTTTCCATTGCTCTTGCTTGGCATTGCGGGTGTCGCCATCCAAACCGGCATGGTAATAATCGGCAACTACGCCATTATCATTAAAAAACTTAGCCAATTCGACTGTTTCTTTACGGCTTCGCACATACACAATGCCGCTGCCCTTTACACTACGGGCCACCTCGAGCATTCGTCGCGATTTATTTTCATCATGCTTTACCCTGTAGCTGATGTTTTTGCGCTCAAAACTTTGTTGAAAAACATTACGCTCCCTGAAAGCCAATTTATCCTGTATGTCATCCCGAACCTCAGCCGTTGCTGTAGCAGTCAAGGCAAGTACAGGCACTTTGGGATGCAATTCGCGTAATTCGGTTAAATGCAAATACGGCGGACGAAAATCATACCCCCACTGCGATATACAATGTGCCTCGTCAACCGCAATCAGGTTAACTTTCATGTATTTAATCCGCTCGCGCACCAATTCGCTTAGTAAGCGCTCGGGCGATAGGTACAAAAACTTTACCGGACCATAAATGCAGTTATCCAAGGCAATGTCAACCTCGCGCCGGTTCATGCCCGATACTATGGCCATGGCCTCAATGCCCTTGGCTTTCAGGTTATCTACCTGGTCTTTCATGAGCGCTATCAGCGGTGAGATAACCAGGCATATCCCGTCCATAGCCATGGCGGGCACCTGGTAACAAACAGATTTACCCCCACCCGTTGGTAACAAGGCCAGCGTATCCCGTCCCTGCATCACCGACTCAATGATGGGCTGCTGCAGCGGGCGAAAGGCGCTGTGTTTCCAGTAATGCTGTAATATCTGGTGTATAGTCATGCTCACTATACAATGATAGGAGTTTTAAACGAAGTTAACCGGCAAAGTACTGCAACGCATAACTGAGAACTCAAAATTAACCCGAACCTAAAAATCTGGTTGATTATAGAATGTTGAGTGGCCATGAATTTTTTTTCTTCCAATTAAGTACGAAAACACATATTATATTTAGGGCAAAACTAAACTTAACACATGAAAAAGATTTTGTTTCTGCTGTTCATCATTCCTTCCTTCAGTTTTGCACAAACCAAAACTATCGACGGATTTTGGGGCATTAAATTTGGCACATCAAAGCAATCAGCTGCCGAAGCCATGAAAGCCAAAGGAGCTATCCCCAGTAAATTAAATACACCGGACAATTTGTTATCGTATCAGGATGTAGTTTTTACGCAACGGAAAGCCGTTTTGATAATGCTTAAATTCGACAAAGACAGGTTATACGATGCAAGAGTTTTATTTCTGCCGGAACCGGGCGATGAGATTAACCAGTTTGAAACTATGGCTAAAGAACTTAAAATTCCGTACGGAGAAGCTCCGATTTTTCGGAATTTTGACGCCCCTTTTAAATTAGGTGACGGCCAAGAATTAGATGCAATAAAAGCTGGGAAAGCAAAATATGCAGCGTTTTGGTCAACGCTGAATGTAAATGGAGACAAAAACTTTGTCTCGCTCAGTATTGACAAAGACTTGTTTATCAGCCTCAGTTACCAGGACGGCACTATAGTTAAAAACTTAATTACGGGACGCGACAAAGCAAAAACAAGTGACTACTAAAATAAGCCGCGCTGACTTGTCATCAGCGCGGCTTTTCATCGAATCTTACTCTTAAAACAATTTACCTCGAGTTACTCTCTCGAACTTATCTAATTGTATCGGCTCTGTACTTCAGGCTCATAAGCGAATTCAGCTTTAAACCATTATGCTTTTTTTACGCCAGACAGTCGTTTTCGGTTACATTAATTTTCAAATTAATTAACACAAGCAACTGCACAACAGTGGTTAAAATTTCCCATTATTATCACTGTATTAACTTTTAATTTAAAATAAATCTTTTAAAACTATTGATGATAATTTTCCTTTTAAGTGTTCACACAACATTTAACTATTAAAACATCTACTCCCGTATGTACACTTTAGGAATTAACGCTGCTTTTCACGACTCGGCTGCGTGTATAATTAAAGATGGTCAGCTCCTGGCCGCCACCGAAGAAGAACGCTTTACCCATATAAAACACGGCAAACGCCCCGTGCCTTTCAGCACCTGGGAACTTCCCTTTCATGCTATTGATTACTGTTTAAAAATTGCCGGCATCCACATCAACGACGTAGACCATATTGCTTATTCGTTTGACCCTTACCAGCTCATCAATGAGCAATATAAAAGTAAGGGCACTATTTATATTCCGTTCGAACCATCGGTTGACCCAATTAATAAGGATTGGCTGAACGTATGGGACCCGTTATTTCTGTCGTCTATCATTAATGCCGTTGGGCAATTGAACGATGGCTGGCCGCACCACTTACAACAACGTTTCATTGGCGCTAACCTTCCGCGCGAAAAATGGCATTTTGTAGACCACCACGTAGCCCATGCGGCCAGCGCTTTCAATTGTTCGCCGTTTGAGCGCGCTGCCGTAATGACCGTTGATGGCCGGGGCGAACAGGCTACCACCACTTACAGTGTAGGCAACGGGCACGAGTTAAAACGCATTGGGCAGGTAAACTTTCCAAACTCTTTGGGTTTGTTGTACGAAGAAGTTACCACGTACTTAGGCTTTTTGCATTCATCAGACGAGTATAAGGTAATGGCACTAGCCAGTTATGGCAAGCCGGAGTTTGTGAAAGATTTCCGCGAGATAATCAGGGTTGGCCTTGACGGACAATACACTATTGAGAATAAAAACTTTGTGGAACGCTTTGGCCCAAAACGTTTGCGCCACGAAGAATTTACAGCGCACCATTTTAACATCGCCCACTCGCTGCAATTGGTGTTAGAAGAAACGCTGTTGGAACTAACCGATTGGCTGCAGAAAGAAACCGGCGAGCAAAAGCTTTGCATGGCCGGCGGTGTGGCTTTAAATTGTGTGGCCAACGCTCGTATACGCGATAAAGGCGCTTTTCAAAATATCTGGGTACAACCGGCATCGGGCGATGATGGTACGGCTCTGGGCGCTGCTTTATGGGTTGATGCTCAGCAGCGCAAAGCTACTACCCGCGACTTTGTGATGGAGCATTGCTACTGGGGACCTGAGTACACCGACGCGGAAATTGAAAAATGGCTAAAATTGTGGAAAGTGCCTTACCGCAAACTAAATAACATTGCTGAGGAAACTGCAGATATCCTCATTCAAGATAAAATTATTGGCTGGTACCAGGGCCGAATGGAGTTTGGCCCGCGGGCGTTAGGCAGCCGTTCTATTTTAGCATCACCTATTAGTCCGGCCATGCAGCAACGCTTAAATGAAGTGAAAGACCGCGAAGATTTCCGTCCGGTTGCGCCGGTTGTGCTGGAAGAAGAAGCAGGTAACTGGTTTGAAAATGCCAGCTATTCGCCCTTTATGTTGTTTATTTATGACGTAAAACCCGAAAAAGCCGACCAGATTCCGGCCGTGCGTCACACCGATGGTACGGCCCGTATACAAACGGTGAACGAACATCAGCATAAAAATTATTACGACCTGCTTAAGGCGTTTCAGCGCAAAACCGGCGTACCGGTGTTGGTGAATACCTCATTCAATACCCTGGGCAAACCTATTGTGTGTACGCCACGTGATGCAGTGGAATGCTTTTGGTCGTCGCCTTTTGATGCGTTGGTTATCGGTTCATTCGTGATTGAAAAATAATGTTCCGCGTTTCTGTTGTTATACCTACTTACCGGCGCCCCGATTTACTTTTTAAATGCATCGGGGCGCTGAGTGAGCAGACCCTGCCATTGGCCGATTTTGAAATTATTGTGGTGAGCGATGGCCCCGACACTATAACGGCCCAAGCGCTTAGTAATTGGAAAGACCAACCCATCAATCTCAAATACCTACCCTTGCCCCAAAAGGCAGGGCCCGCAGCCGCCCGCAATTACGGCTGGCAAAATGCTGAAGCCGATTTAATTGCCTTTACCGATGATGACACCTTACCCGCGCCAGATTGGCTAACCGGCTACCTGGAAGCCTGGAAAAGCGAAACCTTAGCGGCATTTACAGGCAAAGTAATCGTGCCCCTGCCACCCTACCCCACCGATTTTGCCCAAAACACGGCCGGATTGGAAACTGCCGACTTTGTAACGGCTAATTGTGCCTGCACCAAAGAAGCCCTGCAATTGGTTGGTGGTTTTGACGAACGCTTTACCATGGCCTGGCGCGAAGACAGCGACCTACATTTTAAAATACTGGAGTCGAATATCCCGTTACATAAAGTAGAAAAGGCAGCCATTATTCACCCGGTACGTGATGCCCGTTGGGGAGTAAGCATCAGCGAACAGAAAAAAACGATGTTTAATGCCCTGTTATTTAAAAAATTCCCGGTATTGTACCGGCAGCAAATACAGGCTAAACCGCCGCTTAACTATTACCTCATGGCAGCCAGTTTTATAGTAGCTGTACTTAGTTTGCTCTCTATACATACTATCATTGCCATGGTTGCATTGGCCATATGGTTGATATTGGTATTACAATTCAGTTTAAAGCGCTTGGCCAATACATCGCACTCCTCATCGCACGTTTACGAGATGTTGTATACTTCAGCCATTATTCCATTTGCCTCAATATACTGGCATTTTTATGGTTTGTTTAAATACAAAGTGTGGTTCATTTAGCCTTACTTTTTAATAATGAGCATGGGGCTGATGCGCCGCATGCGGTAACAATTCATGGCGGTGTCACCCAGTTGGTCAATTAGTTTATAGTTTGCAATAGCACCAACGGCGGCCCCTATCACAGGTAACAACTGCGCCATTTTAGCCAGGTCAATATAATCCCGGTATTCCTGTTGAAAAATGCGCCAGTCGAACTCAGCTACATCATCAGGCAGAGAGCCGCTGTAGCCCTGCCATCCGACAACCAATTGGTAAACCTCGTTTCGTCGCTGCTGACTGGAAAAAGCCAGCTGAAAAATATAAAGGATGTATAATCGCTCTTTGTAATCTTTAACGTCATAACCATACAGCGATGCAATTTCGAATAACAACTTTAGCTTAATGCCTAACAGTATCGGAAAATCGGCCAGCCCCATTAAAAAGCCGCCGGCGCCAGTGATGGCACCTTCTACTGTGGCTGTTTTTTGATAGTTTTCAACTTTCTGCCTCACCAGAGATTCGCGCATTTGT
>CAXYKR010000282.1:0-12613 GCA_964277815.1 uncultured Mucilaginibacter sp.
TGCTAACGTTTGTAATGGCGTTTATTGTATTGCTGGTTGTTAATTTCAGTGCCAATAAATACTACTGGAAACACATCTTTATGCCACCGGTACCGGTTTGGTTATATCCAATCATGATTCCGGTTGAGTTAATCGGGGTGATATCCCGTCCGTTTGCATTGATGATACGTTTGTATGCTAACATCTCTGCAGGTCACATCATCGTGTTGAGTTTAATCTCCTTAATATTCATCTTTAAAACGCTTTGGATTGCTCCGGTATCTATCATCTTCGTATTGTTTATGGATGTGTTAGAATTACTGGTTGCATTTCTGCAGGCGTTTATCTTTACGATGCTTACCGCACTGTTTATAGGTACAGCGGTAGAAGAGCATCATCATTAATCGTAAATAATTATACACTATATTTAACTTTTAAATTTTTACAAACATGACTGGAAGTATTGCTGCATTAGGTGCAGGTTTAGCGGTTATCGGTGCAGGTATCGGTATCGGTCAGGTAGGTGGCAAAGCCATGGAAGGTATTGCTCGTCAGCCTGAAGCTTCTTCAAAAATTCAAACTGCTATGATTATCGCTGCGGCCCTTATTGAGGGTGTTGCGCTGTTCGGTGTGATAGTTGCACTGTTAGGTAAATAATTTTACCTGACCCAAAAGATAAGTAACCTTGCTTGCAGCGGTTGGCGGCAGGCAAGGTTCTTACTAAAAGTTAAAGAGTGTTAGTTTAGCTATTTAAAATATAAATGGAACAATTATTCGAAGGTTTATTAAATGATCATTTAGGCTTTGTAGTTTGGGCTGCAGTAGCTTTTATTATTCTGTTAATCTTATTGGCAAAGTTTGCCTGGAAACCCATCATGAGCGCTATCAGCGAGCGTGAGCGTTCTATCGAGGATGCTTTGTTAAAAGCTGAAGCTGCTAAAGAAGAAATGGCTCGTTTAACTAACGAAAATGAGCAGTTATTAAAAGAAGCCCGTGCCGAGCGTGATTTGATTTTACGCGAAGCCCGCCAGCTGAAAGACCAGATTATAAACGAAGCTAAATCTGCTGCCAACGTTGAAGGTGCACGTATGATTGAAAATGCCCGTTTAGAAATCAACAGCTTAAAAGCAGTAGCAATGTCCGATGTTAAAAATCAGGTAGCTACATTATCGGTTGAGATTGCTGAGAAAATTTTACGTAAGCAGTTTGCCGACCAACAGGCGCAAGACCAATTGGTAGCCGATTTATTAAAAGAAGTAAAGATTAAATAAAGTTAGTGCTTAGCTTTATAGCTATCACCAATCAAACCATATGTCAGAAATAACAGTTGCATACCGTTACGCCAAATCGCTGATTGACTTAGCTCAGGAGAACAATACACTTGAGGCTACTAAAGACGATATGGCATTTTTTGTGCAAACTTTAAAAGCCAATACTCAACTACAGGCCGTATTACGCAACCCTATCGTATCGCACGATAAAAAGGTAAAAGTTTTACAAGCTATTTTTGGTGGCAAGGTAAGCGCAAGTACGGAAGCTTTTTTTAAAATCATGGTTGATAAAAGCCGTGCGGAAATTTTATATCCAACTGCGCAGGAGTTTGTAAACCAATATAATATTAAAAAAGGTGTGGTAAAGGCCAGTGTAGTTTCGGCTGCACCGCTGTCTGAAGCCAACAAGCAGGTGATTATTAACGAAGTGAAACGTTTGGGTGGCAACGAAGTACAGTTGCAAACCAAAGTGGATGCATCGCTGATTGGTGGCTTTATTTTAAATGTAGGCGACAGGCAGATTGATACATCGGTAGCCACCAGCCTGCAAAAGCTTAAAAAAGAATTCGCCCAAAAGGTGGTTCAATAATTTATTAGACACTTATACTAAAAATAAAAAATTAAAATGGTAGAGGTTAGACCAGACGAAGTATCGGCCATCCTGCGTCAGCAGTTGTCGGGCTTTAAGTCAGAATCTGAATTAGAAGAAGTGGGTACCGTGCTTCAGGTAGGTGACGGTATTGCCCGTGTTTATGGCTTAACAAAAGTACAATACGGTGAGTTAGTTGAATTTGAAAACGGCTTACAGGGTATCGTACTTAACCTTGAAGAAGACAACGTAGGTATTGTATTGCTGGGTCAGTATGACATGGTAAAGGAAGGCGATACTATTAAACGTACCAACAAAATCGCCTCGTTAAAAGCAGGTGAAGGTATGTTAGGTCGCGTGGTTAACACTTTGGGCGAGCCAATTGATGGTAAAGGCCCTATCACTGGTCCTACTTATGATATGCCTTTAGAGCGTAAAGCTCCTGGTGTAATCTACCGTCAGCCGGTAACCGAGCCTCTACAAACCGGTATCAAAGCTATCGACGCGATGATTCCGATTGGCCGTGGCCAGCGTGAATTAGTTATTGGTGACCGTCAGGTTGGTAAAACTGCGGTTTGTATCGATACCATTATCAACCAAAAAGAATTTTATGAAGCCGGTCAGCCGGTAATTTGTATATATGTTGCTTGTGGTCAGAAAGCTTCTACCGTAGCTAACATCGTTCGTACTTTAGAAGAGAATGGTGCAATGGCTTACTCTATTGTAGTAGCTGCCAACGCATCAGACCCTGCACCTATGCAGTTCTTTGCTCCATTTGCAGGCGCTGCTATCGGTGAGTTCTTCCGTGATACAGGTCGTCCGGCATTAATCATCTATGATGACTTGTCAAAACAAGCGGTAGCTTACCGTGAGGTGTCGTTGTTGCTGCGTCGTCCACCGGGCCGTGAGGCTTATCCTGGTGACGTGTTTTACCTGCACAGCCGCTTACTGGAGCGTGCTGCTAAAATCAACGCTAACGATGATATCGCCGCGCAAATGAACGATTTACCGGAGTCTATCCGTCCGTTGGTAAAAGGTGGTGGTTCGTTAACTGCTTTACCTATCATCGAAACTCAGGCTGGTGACGTTTCTGCATATATCCCGACTAACGTAATTTCGATTACCGACGGTCAGATATTCCTGGAGTCTAACTTGTTCAACGCTGGTGTTCGTCCGGCTATCAACGTAGGTATTTCGGTATCACGTGTAGGTGGTAACGCGCAAATCAAATCGATGAAGAAAGTTGCCGGTACCTTAAAGCTTGACCAGGCTCAGTACCGCGAGTTAGAGGCGTTCTCTAAATTTGGTTCGGATTTGGATGCTGCTACTAAAAACGTAATCGACAAAGGTGCCCGTAACGTGGAAATCCTGAAACAAGGTCAGTACTCACCGGTATCTGTTGAAAAGCAAGTTGCCATCATTTACGCAGGTACTAAAAACCTGATGCGTAATGTACCGGTAAACAAAGTAAGAGAGTTTGAAAGTGAGTTTACCAGCCAGCTAGAGCTGCGCCACCCTGAAGTGCTGGCCGCCCTTAAAGCCGGTAAATTTGACGACCAGCTTACTGGTGTGCTTGAAAAAGTAGCCAAAGAGCTTGCTGGAAAATATTAAGATTTAGTACCAAGTACTTAGTATCAAGTAACAAGTATCATGTAGCAAGACAGTAAAGTCTGAAGTACATGATACTTGATACTCGATACTTGATACAAATAACGAATGGCTAATTTAAAAGAAGTAAGAAACCGTATTGCATCTGTAAACTCAACGCAGCAAATTACCAAAGCCATGAAAATGGTTTCGGCAGCTAAGCTGAAAAGAGCTACCAATGCTATTGTACAGTTGCGCCCTTATGCTACCAAGTTAAAAGAAATGCTGGCCAATTTATCAGCCAGTATCGAAGACGGCGCTTCTCCATTTTTGCAAGAGCGTGAACCGGTACGTGTACTGATTGTGGTAGTATCATCAAATAGGGGACTGGCTGGTGCTTTCAATACCAATGCTATTAAAGCGGCAAACAACCTTGTAGCCGACAAGTACAGCGACCAGTTTGCTGCCGGTAACGTATCTGTGGTAGCTATTGGCCGCAAAGCGCAGGATTACTTCGTGAAGCGTAAATACAATGTTATTGGTGATAACAATGAAGTGTATAGTGATTTAAACTTCATCAACGTATCTAAAATTACCGAAAGCATTATGCAGGGTTTCATCAACGGTGATTACGACCGCGTTGAGATTGTGTATAACCACTTTAAAAACGCAGCTATGCAGTTGTTAGTAACCGAGCAATTATTGCCGGTGCCTAAGGCCGAAGGTGAGCAAAAGAAAGTAGCCGCTTCTGAACAGGTAGATTATATTTTAGAGCCATCGCAAAAAGATATTGTTGAGCAATTGATTCCTAAGAATATCAAGATTCAGTTGTATCGAGCAGTGTTGGATTCTAACGCATCAGAACACGGTGCAAGGATGACAGCTATGGACAAAGCGACGGAGAATGCAGGCGAATTGTTAAAGGCTTTAAAGCTTTCGTACAACCAGGCACGTCAGGCAGCAATTACCACAGAGCTTACCGAGATTGTGAGCGGTGCTGCAGCCTTATCAAACGGATAATTATAAACTCGAATATATTGACTAAAAGCCGGACGCTCGTCCGGCTTTTTTGTTTTAGTAGATTTTGGGTATTTAGCCTATTTGTCGTTGCTTACTGTAACAAGTTTGGTACATGCGTTTAAGCAAGGTTACTTTTAAGGTGCACGAGGTATCAATAACAAAACCTTTAAACTTTAATGTTATGAAAATGAGTAACTTAATGCTGCTCTTGGCCGTGCTTTGCCTTTTTGCAGCTTGTAAAGGCCGCGGTAGTTATGAATCGGAGTTGAGCAAACAGATTGCCGATTCTGCAAGTGCAATCTCGTCAGATTCAGCCGGTGCAAAATTGGTAAAAACCGCTCAGGTGGATATGAAGGTAAAAGATGCGGCTAAGGTAAGCGAAGAAATTGTGCAGCTCACTACGGCAAACTATCATGGCATAGTGATGAATCATCATCTGCAATCGGAGGAATTGAGGAGCGAGGATATGAAACTAAGCGGAGACTCGCTGCAGCGTGTTACCGTTTATCATACCACGGCAACCATGACGGTTAGAGTGCCGCCAGCTGCTTTAAATCACTTTATGAGTGATGTAAGCAAACTGGGCCTGCACGTTAACATAAGACGCATGGACATCGAAGACAAAACCTTTGATTATCTTACCTCTCAACTGTATCAAAATAATCGTAAAGAGTTAGTTGAGCAACAGAAGGAGGGTAAAGTGAAATTTAAAGACCCAACAGCCATATTGAGAGTGAGCGATGATTTAGCTGATGAAAAAGTTAATAACATGCGCGTTGACCACG
The DNA here is from genome assembly GCA_964277815.1 of uncultured Mucilaginibacter sp. Lineage (GTDB taxonomy): Bacteria > Bacteroidota > Bacteroidia > Sphingobacteriales > Sphingobacteriaceae > Mucilaginibacter. Next base: position 5,232 of record CAXYKR010000282.1, read on the forward strand.
CTGTTCAATATAGTGTAGTGGATTTAATTTTGTCTCAAAACAACACCGTTAGTATTGAGCACATTGCCAATGACGACCCTGCGGTTTATCAAATACCATTTTTACAGCGCATGGCTTTTGCATTGAGTAATGGGTGGTCTATGTTTGCTGACTGCGTTATAGCTTTGGCTAACTTATGGGTTTTCCTGGTGTTGGGTGTGATACTCTGGTTTACCTTTAAGTATTATAAAATTAAATGGGTAAGCCCAATAAAATCTGTTTAAAAAATTGAAAGCTGATGCCGGTTATTAGTTAAACATTTATATTTTTGCGGCAACAAAATTTTTAACTACTATGAGCTCAATGCAAAAAGCAAATTCAGTAAATATATATGTAATTATCACTGCTTCTGTTATTCTTGGTTTAGCAGGGGTGTTCTTCCGTTTTTTGGATGAGATTTTTGGTCACGGATTTATCTTCACCAGCGTTTCTAACATCATCTTGATTATCGGTATTCTGGTTGCCTTAAAAGGTGTATTTGCTATCTTAAAATCGTAGTCGGTATTTCAATATTAAAAGCATAAAAAATGGGTTTCTGATATTTCAGAAACCCATTTTTCGTTTACATCAAACGCTGTATTTATTTAGGGTGATAGGCTGCGTCATTCAAGATGAGTTGTGCATCCTTCATAGCTAATAATTGCGCCGGCGTAGTGTCTGGGTGTTTAGCAAGATACTGCCTTACAATTTGCCAGCCTGTCCAAACTGCCAGCTTCGGGGCCGACTCCGTACGTTCACCCAGGCCGGGTGTGAATGGCGCTTCGTTAAAATACTTTTGCATTTTAGGATAGTCTGTTTCGTAGAGCAGGTTCTCATTTAAAAAGTAGCCCCAAATGTTTCCTTCGAAGGCCTGGCACCATTCCATCTGCCGGGTAGTGTAGCCAATTTTGGTACTGTCGGGCACATGAGGGAGCAGGCGGTCCATCAGGCACATCACCTTGCCTTCGTAAATCATCTTCTGTAATAAAGACTTTTCATCACCTTCCGGAGCAATATCTTCTCTTAGTATACCTTCTACAATGCGCGGTACCATATTGTCGGGCGTAAAGCGCCTTGACAGATACTGCGGATAGGTATTAATTAACGCCGGATAAAACTTCGACTTTGCCCCCAAAAACATATCCAGCCCCACACCAAAATAACCATTGCCCACACTGTTTTGCACCTGGAAACCCGACAAGTAGGCGTACACCTTTGGTAGTTGCTGTTTAGGAAAATAATATTTTACCCGCTTAAATGCATCGGTTAAATGCTCTTCCTGGTCATTAAGGTTAGGATAAACCGAATCTACCTCGTGTTTTAAATCCTGGTAGGGCTTGCTATTGAGTATACCCCGGATATTGGTAAAATAGGCCGTGTCTTTTACCGAGCCGGCTTCAATAATGCGTTCAACAAAGTCGGTATAAAAAGCGCCATATTTACGCTGCAAACCGGCTACCTTATTTTGCATCGGCGGCGTTCGCAACTGGTCAAAGTCGTGGTCAAACCGCTCAATATGTACTTCGAGCTTAATGTTACTCAGGTCAATGTCTTTTTTGTCTTGCCGGCAGGATATAGCCACCGTTGCTGTTAAAAAAAGCGCACAAAAATGTTTTACTTTGCTTGCGTAGAGTCTCGTCATATTTAGCTTCAACAAAAATATTGTTTTTGGGTTGCAATAATTAGCTATAAAACTTCTAATCGTTATAACTATGAAAATAGCGCTGGCACAGCTTAATTACCACATCGGTAACTTCGAATCTAATACAGCAAAAATTATAGACAGCATTAACACCGCACGCAGCAATGGTGCCGACTTGGTGGTGTTTGCCGAATTATGCATCAGTGGTTACCCAGCCCGCGATTTTTTAGAATTTAAAGAATTTATTGGTTTGTGCGAACAATCGGCACAGCAAATTGCAGCCGTGTGTACCGATGTTGCCTGCATCATTGGTATACCCACACCTAATCAACGTAAAAACAAAGGCGGTAAAGACCTGCACAATTCTGCCTATTTTATTGCAGATGGTAAGGTACAGCAGGTAGTGAATAAAGCTTTACTGCCCAATTACGATGTATTTGACGAGTACCGGTACTTTGAGCCCGAAACACAGTTTGAGTGTGTAAATTATAAGGGTCGTAGCATTGCCCTAACTATCTGCGAGGATTTGTGGAACACCATTGAAAACCCATTGTATATAACTCGGCCCATGGATGAGCTGATTAAGCAACAGCCTGATGTGATGATTAATATAGCAGCTTCGCCATTTGCCTATAACCACGATGAGGAGCGGATACAGATATTAGGCGACAACGCTAAATACTACAAGCTGCCTCTTTTGTATGTAAACCAGGTAGGCGCACAAACCGAAATTATATTCGACGGTGGCTCGCTGGTGTTTGATAATACCGGGAAGCTGGTAGATGAGATGCCTTATTTTAAAGAAGCTTTAGCGTATTACACCTTAAATGATGATGCTACGATTATGCCCGACCAGCCGGTAACTTTGAAAGAGCAGCGCCAGAGTGATATTGAGCAGATTTACGAAGGGTTGATTTTAGGCATCCGCGATTACTTTAAAAAGTCCGGCTTTAGCAAAGCAACGCTGGGCTTGTCGGGTGGTATTGATTCGGCGGTGGTGGCCGCCCTGGCGGTTGACGCTTTAGGGGCCGAAAATGTGATGGGTGTATTATTGCCATCCAAGTTTTCTACCGGGCATTCGGTTTCGGATGCGGAAGCATTAGCAAAAAACCTGGGTTGCAAATCGGAAACCATCGCTATTAAGGGCATTACTGATGCGTTTGAGGAAGCTTTGCATCCGCAGTTTCAGGGCTTGCCTTTTAATATTGCCGAAGAAAATTTACAGGCCCGCAGCCGGGCCGTGTTGTTAATGGCTATGTGTAATAAGTTTGGTTACATCTTGCTAAATACCAGTAATAAAAGCGAGGCTGCCGTGGGTTATGGCACGCTTTACGGCGATATGTGCGGCGGCATATCAGTATTGGGTGATGTTTACAAAACGCAAGTGTATCAACTGGCCCATTACATTAACCGCGACCGCGAAATTATCCCCGAGAATACCATCAGCAAACCTCCATCGGCAGAATTACGTCCCGACCAAAAAGATTCGGACTCTTTACCGGACTATGAAACCTTAGATACTATTTTGGTAGAATACATTGAGCATCGCCTATCATCAGCCGAAATTATTCAGTTAGGCTATGATGAGGTTACCGTACGCAGGGTAATTAAACTGGTAAATACAGCCGAGCACAAACGCTATCAAACGCCGCCTATTTTACGGGTGTCGCCTAAGGCATTTGGCATGGGCAGGCGTATGCCGATTGTCGGCAAATATTTGTCATAACCTCGGATTAACCAAAAGCGACTGAACGCTTTTTTGTCTTTAAATATACGCGTAAGCCCCGGCTACTTTAAACAGCCGGGGCTTACTCATTTTAAGAATTAAAAAACGGTTAGAATGTGCGAGTTACGGCGTTTTTTACATAAACAATTTGCTATTTGCGTTACTTATATAATCACTATGAAAAACATATCAATGATGAAAAAGTCGATTATATACAGCCTGACCATTTTGGTAATGGGGCTGATGGCGTCATGCTCGAGATATACTTATTATTCGGTAGGTAACAATAGCGCAAATTTAAGTCGCTACAATACGTTTGCCTGGTTGCCGCCAATCAAACAAACCCGTAATGTGGCATATAACAATGATATTGCAGACCAGCGGATACACGAGTCGGCCACAGCGCAGTTAGAAAGCAAGGGATTAAGATTGAGAGGGAAGAATCCTGATTTGCTGGTACGCTATATGGTTATGGTGGATGAAAAAGAGCGGGTGATTGACCAGCCGGTTTATAATTATGCAGGTGGTGGTTTTTATCCGCGGTTTGGCGGTTTTTATGGTGGCCGCAGAGCATATTACTATGCTTACAGCGCTCCGTTCCCGGTGTATGTGGGTAACGATGTACAACGTGTGCCTTACAAAGAGGGTACATTGGTAATTGACTTGATTGACCGTAAAAACGGAAAAGTAATATGGAGAGGCTACGGTATTGGCGAGGTTGACAACCCTGCACAGGCCGTTAATGATATACCAAAAGTGGTGGATGGTATATTGAGCAAACTGCCACTTAACGAAATGAAATAAACAAAAAAATATTAGGCAACGCATTAAACCTTAGCGGCTAGCGTTGTCTAATATTATAATCAAAAAACATCATGAAAAAATTGCTTAATATAGGGCTCATGCTGGTTATCATCACAGCATTGTCGGCCTGCGGTACCGGCTATAGGTATTATACCGCCGGTAACGACGAGATTAGTTTACGGCAGTATAAATCGTTTACTTTTGCGCCCACGCTTAAGCAACGCAAACCAGATGGTCCGCTGAATGACAAGCGCGATTTAGGTGCGCGGTTAAATTATGTAAATAACAACCGTTATTACAACAACCCGCAAGCCATGCAAAAAATTAAGGAGGCTACTATCAGCAGTTTGCAAAGTAAGGGCTTGAGCTTGCAGGATGGTAATGCAGATTTAACCGTACGCTACGCAACTTTGGTTGACCGCGGTACACGTACCAGCTATTATGCCCCTTACTACGGTGGCTTTTATGGTTGGGGCCTTGGCTGGGGCTGGGGTTATCGTTTCAGTCCGTTTATGTATGGCGGTTGGGGACCAGGCTGGGGTTGGGGAGGCGGCTATGGCTATCCAACTCAGGAGCACTTTAAAGAAGGTGTACTTTCAATCGAGTTAATAGATAACCGCACCAAAGAGCCGGTTTGGATTGGCTACGGCAGCGGCGAATTAAGCCGTAACCCGCAAAAAGTAATTGCACAGTTACCAAAAATTGTTGAAGATATCTTTAAAAGATTACCGGTAACTAATAACTAATACTACTGCGTTTGATGATAGCAAAAGGGTATGCCTCGAACAGGCATACCCTTTTTTGATTTCATGATATTTTGCAGTGTGAGAGAGTTTGAATTCAGTTCAAAACATTACTGTAGAACTAAAAAGCCGCGTTAACAGTAATTGTGATGTCGCGATGAGTGATTTTATCGGCTGCTACAGTAGCCGGATTTAAAATACCTGCCCCATCAGTTTCGGCGGCAAATAATTTGCCGTTTTCTTTGATGAAAATCGAATAACTGCCGACCGGTAAACTGGCTTTATATCGTCCGTCAGCATCACTCGTGGTTTTGAGTATCAACGGCGTATTCACTTTATCAAAAAGCGGAGTGTTTCCTTGAACCTGCTGCAACGAAGTTGCCTGATAAAAATAAATTTCGCGCTTTACGCCATGTTTATTACTGCTGATTGGTTTGCCTTTCATCGGCATTTGGTTGCCGGTTAATTCATAGATATAACCCTCAATACCCTGTTGGGTGTTCGACAAAGTGCCAGGTTTTAGGGTTTTGCATGATATTGTTGTAAGCAACGTAGCTGCCAATACAATAGAATTGCTGGGCGCCCAAAAGTTAATCTTAAACATAGAGGTAGTGCTAAAGCAGGGGTTTACCAATAGTACAAAGGTTTAGCCATAAATGTTGCCGGATATTATTTAAATTACGCAATATTTGCCGTATATAACCTAACGGCAATCACGATACGATGGGCATCAACCTTTCTGGAAAAAAAATAATAAACAGTTTTTTACTTTGTATATCGGTTTTGAGCGCTTTAGCGCAAAAGCCATTGGTAACCAGCGCACAAAAATCCAGCCTCGACGATATGGCTGCCCGGCTCACTACAGCCTACAGTGTTGATTACCAAAAGGCACTAAGTGTTGCTCCGCAAAAAAACTGGTTTACCCGCAAGCAAAATCAGGATGGTAGTTTAATTGCACTGCAAAGAGTAACCGCATTAGGTTTCCCTATTTATTACAGAACTTACAACAATACCACGGCTGCCGCTACCACGCGCACCAACACCGTGCAGCCGGGCGGAACCTTGGGCCTCAATTTATCCGGCTCAAGCACTTTTTTAAATAACAGGCTGGCGATGTGGGATGGTGGCTCGGTGTATACTGCCCATCAGGAGTTTGCCGGTAAAACTATTACCCTGCGTAATGCCTCTGCCGCAGTCGACCAGCATGCTACCCACGTAGCGGGTACACTCATTGCAAAAGGCGTATACGCACCGGCAAAAGGCATGGCGTTTAACGCAGCTACGCTACAGTCGTACGATTTTAACAGCGACATTGCCGAAATAACGGCCGCAGCGTCCGGTTTACTGCTCTCTAACCACTCGTACGGCGTACTGGCCGGCTGGAACTACGACGACAGCCAATCGCGGTGGGAGTGGTACGGTAACCCGACCGATACGGTTGACTATAAGTTTGGCTATTACGACAGCGAATCAAGAAGCGTTGACCAGGTGTCGATTAATGCGCCAAATTACATGATTGTTACCGCGGCCGGTAATAGCCGGGCCTATAACGGGCCGGCCGTTGGTCAAACATATTATGGCTATGATGCTAATGGCAATTTAGTAAGCAAAGTAAGAGGCAATAACATCAGCAGTAACAACAGTTACGATATTATACCGGGGTTTGCCGTGGCCAAAAACGTGCTTACGGTAGGTGCCATCAACCAATTACCTTACGGGCCAACCTCGCGTGGCTCGGTTACAGTAAGCTCGTTCAGTGGTTTGGGGCCTACTGATGACGGCCGTATCAAGCCCGATATTTGTGGCGATGGTGATGCGGTATTATCTACCGGGAGCAATAGTCCTACTTCCTACTTAACATTATCGGGCACTTCAATGTCTACCCCCAATGTGACAGGGTCATTGTATTTGCTACAGGAGCTTTGGGCGCAACGTAACAGTGGTGCTTTTATGCGTTCGGCTACGTTGAAGGCCTTGGTATGCCACACCGCTTTTGATGCAGGCAACGTAGGACCCGATTATATGTTTGGTTGGGGCGTACTGGATATGAGCAAAGCGGCACAAGCTATCACCGACCGCGGCAGCAAAAGCATTGTCAGTGAAAATACGTTGAACCAGGGGCAAACTTTTAATGCCGGTACCATCATAGCATCAGGTAACGGGCCATTAGTAGCCACCATTGCCTGGATAGACCCGCCGGCTGCTGTTGCTCCTGATGGCACAGTGAACGACCGTACTATTAAACTGATTAACGATTTAGATATCATGGTATCTGACGGAACTACTACCTATAACGCCTGGGTACTCAACCCGCTTACCCCCGGCGTTGCGGCAACCCGCGGCAACAATATTCGTGATAATGTGGAGCAGGTATACATCGAGAATGCAGTTCCGGGCAAGCAGTATACAATCACCATATCGCATAAAGGCACGCTTCAGGGCGGTTCTC
>CAXYKR010000283.1:0-19264 GCA_964277815.1 uncultured Mucilaginibacter sp.
ACCAAAGCCTCCTGCGGAAAGTTAGCAATATTATAGGCAAATACAATCAATGTCATAGCCAGGCAGTAAGTTTTAAGCTCCGGGTCTTTCATCCGGTAGTAATTGTTGATACCTGTTTTCAAGATAACGAACATCATGAGGCAAAACAGGAAGAGGCCAATCGAGCCTTCCTCAACCGCTACCCTGATATATCCGCTATCGGGCGGAAAGCTGGATAAAAAAGAACCGGGCGCAAATTTTTTACCCCAGTCGCCGGTAGAACCTAAACCACCGCCCATAGGGTGGGTTAAAATATAAGGTTGTATGCGTTTCTGGTTTCGTTTACGCAGAATATACGAATCGTCGTTATTTGGCCTGAATGCTGTTTGAAAACGCTGGATGTTGGCATTACCAGTAGGGATGTTAATAAGCACCACTAAAAATACCGCAGCCACGCAAGTAAAAATTAAAACAGGCTTGCTGTAATTTAAAATAGCAAATAAAAACAGGGCTGCCGGTAAGAGGACGTTAGCGCCACGCGTACCCGAAAATAACATGGATGTCATGTAAAAGCCGACACAAATCATTAGTACCACCTTTTTCCAGGGTTTAAATTTGCCAGCAATAATGCAGATACACAAAATGGTAGGCATCACCATATTGTACGAAAACGATACCGGGTCGGAAAAGGTGGAGAATTTGCGCCAGTGGCCGGCAATAAAAAGCAGCGAGGCAATGGCCGGGTCTGAGTGTAAGTAAGCATTTTCTACGTCCGAGAAACCGATGTATTCTTGCTTATAAGCATACAGTGCGGCAATCAAGCTCATAAACAGCCATAACTTCAACAGGATGCGGATGTAACTTACCGAGCGTATAGTGTATAAATGCACAAAGTATCCTAACAATACAATGGCTACGGTACGTATGGTAAAAACCCAGGCCAGGCGCGATTCGGCAAAGGGGTTACCAAACTCGAGCAGGTTGTAGCCTAACCAAATCAACAGTACTTTAGTGATTGGGCTTTTAAAATAAGCCCAGTTATTATCATCTCGTTTAATCCTGATGGCCAGGCCTAAAAGGAGCAGCGCCTGTAGACCATCCATCAAGGTACCTATGGGCCCGGGTACACCCAACCTGCCCAGCATAAACAGGAAGTAGGCCATGATGAGCTGCAAAATAATGCCGAACTTAGGATAACTAACAATGGCATGCAGCAGCGGGAAAACACCGATAGCAAGCAACGCTAAAATGCCGAATGAGGTTCCGTTGTAGGCCGTTCCAAAGGCTATAACTCCGGCAGCTACCAATAAGATAGCAATGCCTGCAGGTGTACTAAGCTTATCTATAAGATAAAGCTTAGCAAGCCGTTTGCCCCAGGTGGCCCTGGGTTTGCTACCATTAACGATGACCTGGAACTCGCTCACTTACAAAAACAATATCTTGATAAAAAAGAAAAACGTACTTACAAAAGCTACCGCGATGGCTACCAAGCGGGTAATCTTGTCGATTTTGGCCTGCACGGCCGGGTCTTGCCTGTTATCGCGCAGTGCTTTTGAGGTAGGATTAATTCTCATAATTACTTAGCCGTTGCCTGCTGCGTACCGCGGGTAGCCACCGAATACTGGTTGGCCTTACGTGCTTTAAGCAGCGAAAGAATCTGAAAATAAATAAACTTGGGGATATTTACCAGCGATGCATAAATGCGTTTATCGGTTTCTGAGTTTACCAGCGACAGGTAAAAGCCCAGCACAAACAAGCCGAAGCCTGCTGCCCAAAGCGCTACCGCCGTCCAGCTCACAAATACATTAACCGCCATGCAAAGTATCGACAGAATCAAAAAGATAAACAGTGGTGGGCGCAACAGCACCAAACCAAACAAAAACTGGTTTAAGCTAAAGTTTTTTACCGACTGCAGCAGCAAGGTAAAGCCATATTTAAAGTATTTAAACCATGTATTAATCCAGCGGGCACGTTGTTTAACCAATTGCTCGGGGTGCGTGGTTTTTTCATCATAAACAATAGCTTGGCCGGTAAAGGCAATACGTTTATCCTGGCTTAAAATAGCCGCTTGCAGCACCTTATCAAAACCTGCGCCGCTTACATCACGGTTGCCCAAACAATCTACATACAGTTTAATGGTAAATGCCATGCCCGAGCCTGCCAGCGTAGCCGATGAGCCGGCCTCGAAGAGTACCTTGCCATCATAAAAATGGTAGTAAATATCGCGGGCCGCATCCAGACAGGCGTACGTTGTATCGAGGTTTTTGGCTTCTCTTACGCCCTGTACGGCCTCAAAGCCTTGGTCAAAACGTTTATTCAATTCGTTTAAATACTCAGGGTCAACCAAATTGTCGCTGTCGATGATGGTTAGCCGCTCGTGCTGGCGCTTAAAGTGATTAATGGCATAAAAATGCGAGCGTACGTTGCCGGCCAGCGTTTGCTCCGGGCGCAGAATGATGACCCGCTCATCGTCAAAGTGCAGTCCGCTTACGTCGCATTTATCAGCAACTACATAAATCAGGTAGTTACTGTAATTAAGGGCAAGCAATGAGCTGACAACCTCGGGTATGGCCGTTACCCATTCATAAGCCGTTACAATAATGGCATAGTCGGCCTCGGCAGGTTGAGCAGCAGGGATAACCGTTTTACGCCTTGTACTGTAAATAGCTAACAGCAGCAGGGGCAGCACCAGGTTATAACCAATCAGCACCTGAAAAGCTATCCAAAGGATGTTAATGATTTGCATCATAATATTTTGTTTTGCTGATGGTTAAGCCGCTTCTTCGGCCGGTAATTGCTTAGGGTCTGTTTCGTTGAGTACCCAACCGATGTACTGGCCTGGTAAACTCTTTAAGTAATTTACTTGTGCTTTGTGATGGTCTTTAATACCTTTGCCGGCTTTAAATACGGTTACTATTTTATCGGCTACGGTAACCCACTCTTTCGATTTATTGAGGGTGTTAAGTCCTGGCGCCTCGATGATGATGATATCAAAGATGGTTTTCAAATACGCAAACCTTTCCCTGATATCGTGCTCTGAGGCAACTTGCATTAGCGAGCCATCATTACCACGGTTACCTAACACACTGATTTTAGAAACTGATGCAATCTGGTCGGCCTGTATCTGCCCGGTTAAGAAGTCTTCGAGATAGGCATCGGGTTTTACAGCTTTGGTAATATCGGGCGAAGTAAAATCACCGTCAATCAGTAACACCTTTTTATTGATGAAAGAATAGGCATAAGCCAGGTTTAACGTTAAAAACGTTTTGCCCTCGCCCTGTACCAAACTGTTTACCAGTAATATCTTGTCGTTTTTAAGGTCGGTATCAATTTCGTAACGGATAGATTGCATCAGGTTTTTAAACTGACGTTCGTCCTCATTGCTATGTGTATCCGTCCAAATCTGGCGCAAGTCTAAGGTGGAGCCATTTAGCTTATGTAAGTAGCCTAATACGTCGGTTTTGGTAGCATTTGCCAAATCGGCTGGTGTTTTAACTGAGCTATCAAAATAGAAGAGGATAAACAGTACAACAATACAGAATATAACGCTTACCACACCGGCAATAATAACCAGCAGCATTTTTTTAGATGGCTGTGCACCGCCCGGCATGGCCAGTTCGGTTTGTTTAAGATGCACCAAGGTATTAGAGTCAAACCGGCTTTGATTGTATTTATATAACACTTCCAGATACTCGTCGCGGGCCAGTTGAATGGCGCTTTCCTGGGCTTGAACTATCGCCTCGTGCGGAACCAACCCGGTGAGGCGCTGGTTTATCCGGCCAATTTCATTGCGGATAGAGCCGGTACTGTTTTTAGCCAGGTCATACTGTACCTGTAGAGCCAACTTTTGTTGTACCAGGCTCTGCTTAGCCACCATAGGGTTGCTGATGTATTTATCGGAGGCCTGTCCAATCTGGCTGCTCAACACCCGGTTAAGGGAATCAATGCGTTTGCTGTACTCTGGTTTAAATCCGCTTTGTACATACTCATTGTTTAAAGCCTCAAGTTGTGACCGGGTGCCCTCCAGGTTTTGGTTAATGCGTACCATCGAGCTTTCGGCATATTTACGGTCGGCCGGGTTAAACTGGTTATCAATGTCGTTAAGCGCAGCTTTATAAGCAATGGCATCTTTTTCGGATTGCTGCAGGCGGGTTTCAAAATCAGAAAGCTGGGCATACAGTGATTTTGATTGCTCGGTAAGGCTCAGCACCCGGTTTTTGATTTTGTAATCTTTTAGCTTATTCAGCAATTTTTGCAGTGTGTCGTTTTTGGCTTTAACCAATTCGCTGTAAAAGTTTACGGCTTTTTGCTGGTTACCTTTTACCAGGCTGGCGTAGTAGTTAATAAACTCTTCGCAAAGGCTGTTTACAGCCAATGCCGATAGGTCAGGGTTTTCCGACTCAAACTGCACATACAAATAGTCGCTATTGTCAGACCGGTAAACCGACAGTTTTTGCAATAACGACTGGTCGTCATACTTCATCGACACCAACAGGTCGTGCAGCCCGCGTTGGTCGGGGTTAAACAGCGACAACGACTCGTGACTCTGGTAAAGTTTGTTGTACACTTCCAAGGCATGTGCTTTGGCACTCCTGCTCAAGCTGGTAAAAAGTTTACTGGGTTTGCGGTAAGGCGTAGCCGAAGTAAGGTCGTGCATCATCAGCTTGTACGACAACTGGTCTATCACCTTTTTAGACTTAATCATCGCCAGTAAGTTGTTAAACTCCTGCTGTATGCGGGTATCCTGCAGCACCGCGTTAGCTACCGACGAACCCACGCCTTGTTGGGTTTGGTCAACAATACCGGTAGACAACGTGGTAGAAGATAAATAAGTATCGGGCTGATTACGTACCAGGAAATAAGTAATAATTACGGCTAAAATAGGTACGATAATGAGGGTGTACTTGTGCCGTAACAGTACTTTAATAAAGCTACTTAAATCCATTACTTTATATTTTCGAGTTTGTCGCCAATAATTTCTTCCAAATCGGCTTTAGCCATAAAAAGGTCGGCTTCGGCAGTAATCTTAGTTTGAATTTGCTGCGTGTGCGAAATCCGGGCCTTGTTGTAAGAATCCAGCGTTTCTTCGCCTTTCTGAAACTTGTATTTAATATCGCGCATTACATTATCGGCATCACTCGCGGCCTGCATTTGCAGTTTAAGCGAGGCTACTTTTTGCAGATAGATGTAATAGCGCTTTTTTATCTGTGTGGTTAAGGTAATCAACGCATCTTGTATGTCATTATTAGTAATAATCAGCTCTTGCTTGGCCTGCTTTACCGCGTAAGGTTTTTGCAGATAAGAACCCAGGTTAAAAAACACGCCAAATTGGGTGCCTTTAAACAAGCCGGTGCGGGTGCCAACTACATCAGTACCGGCGGTAGTTTGCAAAGCATTTAAGTTAAAGGTACTATTGGGCTGATAAACATATGAAAACGTTAAGGCGTCCAGGTACGACAGCTTCGCGCGGCTGATATTACCCTGAGCAATATTGACACGATTGTTTAAAGATTTGATGCGTGGCTGGTTAGCTTTGGCGGCATCAATCAGTTTGGCCAGGTAGGGCTCTGATATTTCGGTAACCAGGGTGTTCTGGGCTTTAAGTTTTTGAGGCACTGCCAGGCAGAGAAGCAGCACCATCAACATCAGCGAATACAATCTGTTCATCAATTAAGGGTATGGGCAAGTTAAAAATACGTTAGCTATAAAAACGGTTAACGTGTTAATGCGTCTTTATACGGCAATATTCGCTGTGCTGTTTACACTAATGAAAAAAAATTTCTTGAGTAATAGTGTTTTTGAAATAAAGTAATTTTTAAAATCTGTTGAGTTTATCAATCACGGTTTCTATTTGGGCCGGTGTGTGCCAGTAAGAGCAAGGTAGGCTCAGGGTAGTGCGGTGTATTTCTTCGGCAATGGGATAACTTTGCCCCTGTAACACCGGCTGTAATGCTTTTTGCTGATGCGGTGGCACCGGGTAATGAATTTCTGTACCAATGTCCTGTTCCAGCAAATAGGCTTTCAGCCGGTCACGCTCGGGGTGCCTGATGTTGAAGATATGATAAACATCGTGGTAATCGTCTTCAACCACGGGTAATATGAAGTCTGATTTTAAATGTTTAAGATACAAGCCGGCTAACTGGCGTTTATGGTTGTTGATAGCATCTAATGCTTCCAGCTTAATGCTTAAAAAAGCAGCCTGTAATTCATCCAGTCTTGAGTTGATACCGATGCGCTCATTGTAATACTTTTTCTCGGAGCCGTAGTTACGCATTTGCCACGCTACAGTTTCCAGTTCCGGCTGGTTGGTGGTAAGTGCGCCGGCATCACCCAAAGCACCCAGGTTTTTGGTTGGGTAAAAACTGAAAGCGCCAAACTCGCCAAAAGTACCGGCTTTTTGCCTGTTAAAGGTGGCGCCATGCGCCTGTGCGCAATCCTCAATCAAAATCAAGTTGTGCTTTTCCTTAATGCGCATAATGGTGTCCATTGCGCAGCACTTGCCATATAAATGCACCACCATAATAACCTTGGTGCGTGGCGTAATGGCATCCTCAATTTTTAAAGGGTCAATATTGTAAGTGCTGATATTGGGCTCAACCAATACCGGCATGAGGTTGTTATTTAAGATGGCCAGTATGGTAGCAATGTAGGTGTTGGATGGCACAATCACTTCGCTGCCCGGCTCAAAATTGTAGGCTTTGAGTGCCATAGTCAAAGCATCCAGCCCGTTGGCCACGCCAATGCAGTGGCGCGAGTTGTTCCAGGCTGCAAACTGCTGTTCAAAGCGTTTAACGCTTTCGCCTAAAATATACAAGCCGGAGTTTAAAAAGTTATCAAACTGCTGCTTAAAGCGCTCGGTAAACGGGCGGTTTAGTTCGAGCAGGTTTTCGTAGGCTATCATTCAGTATCTGGGTAGGGGTCAAAAATGTAGTCGGCAGCATCAAAGGGGGTTGAGGCTAACACCAGCAAAATAGCATCGGCACTAAAGTTGGTCATAATGTGCCAGTCCTTTGTTTCCAGGATAAGACATTTTCTGGGTTCGTCCAGTTCAATGTGCTCCAAAGACGTACCATCATGGTTAATGATGGTGCAGCTGCCTTTAATGCAAATGGCCGCTTGTACCGTTTTGTGATGCCGGTGCCCACCACGTGCCGAGTTATCTACCCCATAGATATAGAACAAACGCTTAATCTCAAATGGAATAGCGCTGTCCAGTACGGTGAGGTTACCGCGATGATCGCTAAAAGTAGGTATATCAATTAAATAAGCCATTCAGTAAAGTGATTGAAAAAGCCAGGGTCAAGATTTTGTCAAGTTCGTTCAGTAAACTGGTACTTTTTTCCAGGTTCACTTTGCGGGTAAACAAATCATCGGTGCTTTTCAGTTTTTCAAGGTCATCCAGCGTCAAAATTTTAGGATGTGCTCCGCCGCCAGACCAGTCGATATACCGGTAATCGTTGTTCACCAACTCGTCTTTGTAAGGCGAGTTCATTAGTATAGTTTGAAAAACAAATTCATCACTGGCCCAGGTATGCTTCAGGTAACGTTCTAATTGTGGGTTTTGCTCAACATAATCAACTACATACATAGCCCTTGACGGGGTGAGCATCCAAAACATGGCCTTGCCATACGGAACCAGGTTATGCGGTATTTTACGGGCAGGGGTAAGCCAGTTTACCAGTTGCGCCAGGCGGTCTTTTCCCTTAAACTTGTAATTGGTAAAATGGTAGCGCGTAAAACGCGGAATAGCTTCCTGCCATTCTTTATAAACATCTTTATACTCAATAAACTGCCTGCCGTTATTGCGCTCAAAAAAATCGAGTATGTATTCGGCCGATTTAATCGGGTAATCCTGCCCGCTTAAAAAATTAATGTAACCATACTCAATGCCCGATGCTGTAATTTCTCTAATACAGTTAAAAGTGGCTTTGATGGTATTATATCCGGCCCAACGCACATCCTCGCGGTTATTGATGAAGTAAACGTTCGGGTATTTTCGCAGATACAGATAAGGAGTTACACTAAATTTTTTGTCTACATGGATATAAAAATCCATTTGCGGGTGTTGGAGTTTACTAATTAAGCGTTCGGTAAGTTGTGGGCTGGTATATGTTAAAATAAGATTAGCAACTTTCATACAGGGTAATACTCCATCTGCACCGGGGTACAGTTACGCTTAAGTGTGTAAAATTAGTCTGTTAAATTAAATATTACTTCTAAAAATATTCTAAAAACAGCTATTGGGCATTATTACGACGTAAAAACCTTTTCGGTTTTAATAAAAGCGTATCATTTTAGTTTATTTAACAAATGCACTACATTAGCTACGTTACTGCAAAAGGATGAAAAATAAAAAGGCACCGCATATAGCTGTAGCTATTGATTGTATTGTGTTCGGCTTTGACGGAACAGATTTAAAGCTGTTATTGATACAACGGGGCTTTAATCCGGAGCTGCATAAATGGAGCCTCATGGGCGGATATGTAAACCCTGAGGAGAGCGTTGATGATGCCTCCGTCAGGATATTGCATCAACTTACCGGTTTGCAGGGCGTATACCTGGAGCAATTGCATGCCTTTGGCGCCGTAAAGCGCGATACCACCGAGCGAACCGTCAGTATTGCCTATTTTGCCCTGATTGATATTGCCCGTTATAAGCAGCAGTTAAGTGCCGATTATCATGCCGAGTGGTTCCCGATACGTAATTTCCCGTCGCTCATATTTGACCATAACGAGATGGTGGAACTGGCCAAAAAGCGCCTGCAGTACAAGGCTGCGTTGCACCCGGTGGTATTTGAATTGCTGCCGCAAAAGTTTACCCTGCCACAAATACAAAGCATGTACGATGCCGTTTACGAAATTAACTTTGATAAGCGTAACTTCAGCCGTAAACTGCTTTCTACCGGTTTGCTCATCAAACTGGACGAAAAAGATAAGCTGGGGTCAAAAAAAGGGGCCTTTTATTACACACTGAACAAGGACAAATACAAAGAGAATCTCTACAAGATTTTCAGCTTAATCATCACGCCTGATAACCTTCAATTTTTATAATTATATTTTTTGTTGTAAAGTATAAGAAACATACTTTTACATTCTATTAAATGTCAAAATTACAATTAATAGCTAACCATGACTGATAAACCCCAATACGTAATTGGTGTTGACTACGGATCCGACTCTGTGCGTTCGGTAATTGTCAATGCCGCTGATGGTAAAGAATTAGCTACTTCAGTTTTTTATTATCCACGCTGGCAAAAGCAATTGTATTGCAACGCCGCTCAAAATCAATTCAGACAGCACCCGCTTGATTATATCGAGGGGCTGGAGCATACCATTAAAACGTGTATTGCCAAAGCCGGACCTGAAGTAGCGGCGCAGATTAAAGCCATAGCGGTTGATACCACCGGTTCAACCCCGGTAGCGGTTGATAAACAAGGCGTGCCTTTAGCGTTATTACCAGAATTTGCAGAGCATCCCGGAGCCATGTTTGTGCTTTGGAAAGACCATACTTCGGTACAAGAAGCTGCCGAAATTAACGAACATGCCACCAAATTTGATACCAATTACCTGCAATATGTAGGTGGTATCTACTCATCCGAGTGGTTTTGGGCAAAGTTGCTGCACATTCTGCGTACCGACGAGAAAGTACGCGATGCCGTTTACTCATGGGTAGAGCATTGCGACTGGATTCCGTTTTTACTGACTGGTGGTACTGATGCCAATAAAATTATGCGCGGCCGTTGTTCGGCAGGGCATAAAGCCCTTTGGGCTGAGGAGTTTGGCGGTTTGCCGCCTGATGAGTTCTTCTCATCGTTAGACCCGCTATTAAAAGGCTTTACTGAGCGTTTATATAAAGATACTTATACTTCTGATGTATCAGCCGGAAATTTATCAGCCGAGTGGGCCGACCGCTTAGGTTTATCAACCGATGTGCTGGTAGGTGTGGGTGCTTTTGATGCACACATGGGCGCCGTTGGCGGTCAGATTGAGCCTTACCACCTGAGTAAGGTAATGGGTACCTCAACCTGCGATATTCTGGTAGCGCCTAACCGCGATATGGACGGTAAATTGGTAAAAGGTATTTGCGGACAGGTTGATGGTTCGGTTATCCCAGGCATGGCCGGTTTAGAGGCCGGGCAATCTGCCTTTGGCGATACTTATGCCTGGTTTAAAAACTTAGTAGCCTGGCCGGTACAAAACCTTATGGCCGGTTCGAAAGTAATTGATGAACAAACTGCCGGTGCATTGCAGGAAGAGATGATAGGCCGTATTATCCCTGAGCTGAGCAAACAAGCGGCAGCTTTACCGTTGGATGAAAAGGCTGAACTGGCTACCGATTGGTTTAACGGCCGTCGCACGCCTGATGCTAACCAATTGCTGAAAGGCACCATTACCGGTTTAGGTTTGGGCAGTGATGCGCCACGCGTATTCCGCGCCCTAGCCGAGGCTACCTGTTTTGGCGCCCGCAGCATTGTAGAGCGTTTCAGGAGCGAAGGTGTACCGGTTGAAGCCATTATAGGCATCGGTGGTGTAGCTAAAAAATCACCTTACATTATGCAAATGATGGCCGATGTGCTGCAGATGCCTATCCGCATACACCAGTTTGAGCATACTTGTGCCCTGGGTGCAGCCATGTTTGCCGCTACTGTTGCCGGCATCTACCCTAAAGTAGAAGAAGCGATGACAGCTATGGGTGGTGGTTTTGACGTAGAGTATTCACCTAACGCAGCTAATACCGAGTTTTATAACAAACGCTACCAGCAATATCAAAAACTGGGTGCCTTTACCGAAACTACTGTTTAAACCCGAACTATTATGTACGAACATATTCAGCAGGCCGCTTACGAGGCCAATATGGAATTGCCTAAACTGGGATTGGTTATTTTTACCTTCGGCAACGTTAGTGCAGCCGACCATAACTTAGGTGTATTTGCCATTAAACCCAGTGGTGTACCTTACGAAGACCTTTCGCCCGAAAAAATGGTGATTGTTGACTTTGACGGCAACACCGTGCAAGGCGATTTAAGACCATCATCAGATACCAAAACCCATGCCGTGTTGTACAAAAACTGGCCTGGTATAGGTGGCGTATGTCATACCCATTCGACTTACGGTACCGCCTGGGCGCAATCGCAACGTGATATTCCAATCTTCGGTACTACGCATGCCGACTACAACACCGTAGATATCCCGTGTGCGCCACCGATGATTGACGAATACATTAAAGGCGATTACGAATATCAAACCGGTTTCCAGATTATGGACGCATTCCGCGATAAAGGTTTGGACTATAAAGAAGTGGAAATGGTTTTAGTAGGTAACCACGCACCATTTAGCTGGGGTAAAACAGCGGCTAAAGCCGTGCATAACAGTGCCGTGCTGGAAGCTATTGCTAAGATGGCATTGCTAACCGAGCAAATTAATCCGCAGGCGCCACGTCTCAAAGATGCGCTTATCCGCAAGCATTACGAACGTAAGCATGGACCGGACTCGTACTATGGACAGAGTTAGTTGATAAGTTGATACGTGAGTAGTTAGATAAGTTTAAGCCCTAACCTTCTCAATTGCTCACTTAACATCATCTTCAACAGCTTAACTAATCAACAATTTAACTAATCAACTAAAATGATAAATTTAAAAGAACTTGAAGTCTGGTTTGTAACCGGTAGTCAGGATTTATATGGCGAGGAAACCTTAAAGCAGGTAGCAGAACACTCGCAAGAGATTGCCCGCGGCCTGGATGGCATGGCCGATGTACCGGTAAAAGTGGTATTTAAGCCAACCGTAAAATCGTCAGAAGAGATTTACAGCCTGGTACAGCAAGCTAACGTAGCCACCAACTGTATAGGCTTAATTACATGGATGCATACTTTCTCGCCTGCTAAAATGTGGATTCGCGGCCTGAGCATTCTTAAAAAACCAATACTGCATTTACATACACAATACAACAGCCAGATTCCATGGTCGAGCATTGATATGGATTTCATGAACCTGAACCAGAGCGCCCATGGCGACCGCGAGTTTGGTTTTATGGCATCACGTATGCGTTTACGCCGTAAAGTGGTGGTAGGCCACTGGCAAGAAAAAGAAGTAGCTGAGCAAATTGGTGTTTGGGCACGTGCTGCTGCCGGATGGCATGATTGGCAAGGTGCTAAATTTGCCCGCTTTGGCGATAACATGCGCTATGTTGCAGTTACCGACGGTGATAAAGTTGAGGCCGAATTGCAATTCGGTTTCTCGGTTAACACTTATGGTATCGGCGATTTGGTACAAGTAATTAACGGACTTGATAACGCTTTGATTGACCAGCAGATTGCGGAGTATCATGACCTGTATGATGTAATGCCCTCATTGCAAAAAGGCGGCGACCAGCATCAGTCTTTAATTGAAGCTGCTAAAATAGAGGTAGGTTTACGTACCTTCTTAAAACAAGGTGGCTTTAAAGGCTTTAGCGATACCTTCGAAGATTTGCACGGCATGGTGCAGTTACCGGGCGTTGGTGCACAGCGCTTAATGGCCGAAGGTTATGGTTTTGCCGGCGAAGGCGACTGGAAAACTGCAGCTTTGGTACGTGCCATGAAAGTAATGGGCGCCGGTTTGCCAGGTGGTAATGCCTTTATGGAAGATTATACTTACCACTTTGACGGCAATAACTCTATGGTATTAGGTTCGCACATGCTGGAGGTTGACCCTGCTATTGCTACCGGTAA
This sequence comes from uncultured Mucilaginibacter sp., assembly GCA_964277815.1. Classification (GTDB taxonomy): domain Bacteria; phylum Bacteroidota; class Bacteroidia; order Sphingobacteriales; family Sphingobacteriaceae; genus Mucilaginibacter. Next base: position 12,689 of record CAXYKR010000283.1, read on the forward strand.
ACCAAAAGTAGAAGTGCATCCGTTAGGTATTGGTGGTAAAGCCGACCCGGTACGTTTGGTGTTTAACGTAGGCAGCGGTGCAGCTTTAAATGCATCTATTGTGGATATGGGTAACCGTTTCCGTATGATTGTAAACGAGGTTGAAGCTGTTGAGCCAACTAATGATTTACCTAAATTACCTGTAGCCCGCGTGTTGTGGAAACCATACCCGGATATGAAAACCGGTTGTGCGGCCTGGATTCAAGCTGGTGGTGCACATCACACTTGCTACAGCCAAAACTTAACCGATGAGCATTTACATGCCTTTGCCGAAATGGCAGGTATTGAGTATTTACTGATTGGTAAAGAAACCAAACTGCGCGAATTCCAGAAAGAAATTGCCTGGAATGATGCTTACTACAAGCTAATTAAATAATCACCAATTTTTGGGATAAGAAAAGCCATCGTTTTTAAAAAAGACGGTGGCTTTTTTGTTGACGAAAACTGCAATTGAAGTGTAACTAATCTTAAACACGCCGCGTCTTATCCATACAAAACAATTTAATATCATGAAATCATTAACTGCCATTTTAATCATAACTGCACTAAGTGCCGGGGTAAATAAATCTTCTTTTGCAGTACCTGTTTCTATATCAGTTGCCGGCGACAGAACGGAAATTCAGGACCGCCACTTGTCGGGCTTTTCATCCATAGACGTATCCGGTTCTTTTGATGTGTTTATTACCCAAGGAAGCACTGAGTCGGTAAAAGTAGAAGCAGAGCGTGGTGATTTGGATAAGATTGTTACCGAAGTAAGAAACGGCGTGTTACATATAGATAACAAGCGCTCAATGGGCGGCATGAGCTGGGACTGGGGTAACAGAAAGAGAATAGTAAGGGTGGTAGTTCGTAACGTGAATGCCGTTAACGTAAATGGCTCCGGTGACGTGGCTTTTAGTGAAGGGCTGCGCACACAATCACTGTCGCTGATGGTAAGAGGTTCAGGCGATGTGGAAGGTCGTATTGAAGCCGAAAACCTGGAATGTGGTATTTCGGGCTCAGGCGATGTGGCATTGAGCGGCCGCGCCGACAATATTAGCGTAAAAGCGTCCGGCTCAGGTGACTTTGATGCCCGCAAATTGCAATCTGTAAATGCGGCTGTAAAATTAAGCGGTTCGGGCGATGCGGTTGTCAATGCCAGTCAGCGCGTAGATGCTAAGCTATCAGGTTCTGGTGATATCCGGTATACTGGTGCTGCCAAGCAAGTCTCCACTTCTAAATCTGGTAGCGGCGATATCAGCAGGTTATAGTATTATATTAATAAAAGTTTATTAATGCTTAAAGGGCGTCAGGGATGGCGCCCTTTGTTCTTGATACCGTTGTCATCAAAGGTACCTCTAATGTACCTACTAAACGTTAATCGCTCAAGGCAAATACACTCACTGTGTAGCAGTTTTGCTTTATTTAAGAACTACCGGCTACTGAAAACAAAAACGCCGGTACTGCGAACAACACCGGCGTTACTAATTATTTAAACTTTACAGTTAATTATTGCTGACCGCCAAGCACGTTGCCAAACTTAGCTTCGTAGCCTTTAAATTGTGCGCTCAGTTTATTAAACAATGCGGTTTGTTTATGAGTGCTGGTATACTCCATCAAACCGTTTAAAACATACATACCTAACTGTACGTCGCGTTGGTTTACTTCGCCACCACCATTTTGCATTACCTTGTAATTGTAATCCAGAATGTTAGTAATAAAATCATCCAACTGGTTAGTCCATTTTACGGCCAGTGCTGTCTGATTTAAGTTGTAAGCGTTGTTGGTTAAATAAAACTTACGCAAAGCAATCTCGCTGTAAGGAATATCGTCGGGCATTACCTCAGCATAACGGTTCAGTGCTTTAATCGCTAAGTCCTGGTGGCCTTCTTTAGTCAGGTTGGCAATTAAGGAGTTAAACTGTTTCTGGATAATAGGCAAAAACATGGTTACCGACTCGTGGTCCAGGTATTTGGCATTTTTCATGTTACCCCATTTAAACTTGGTCATCATGTTGTTGTACATCACCAAAGTATTCATCGGGTCAGGCGCATTTTGGGCGGTATCCGGTTTTAAAGGCTGCAGATGGTAGGCAAAACCTTCATCATGCAGGTATTTATCCAGGCCCATCATGTTTTCGCTACCTACGGTAATGGCAAAATAGATAGGACGTTTCCAGTTGTTATGTGACAGGATGTCGATTAAAGCCAGATTATCTTTAGTAACATAATTGGAGTTCATCTTCCAGGTAACGGCAGGCACAATGTCAGCTCTCTGGCTGGCAGATACCGTACCGGTACGAATCACCTCATCAGGATTAACGGTAATCTTGAAGTTTTTGGTAGGCAGGTAGTTTTGTGTTAAGCCACTTTCGTACTGCACTTTAGTGTCAGGGTTATCCGAAGTAATAAAATCAAATACCTCTTTCAATTCCGTAGTGTCTTTCACGTTCATCTGCTCGTTCCAGTAAATGATATCGCGTACGCCCGATGCAAATTTGTTGTTAGGCATAGTGATAGGCAACGGCTCCGAGTCATTCATTTTTTGCTTCATCTGGCGGATGTACCAATCGGTACCTAACAAGCTCAGGTTTACAATACGAACGTCAGGACGAATGCCTTCAACTTCCTGGGCATACCATAACGGGTAAGTATCATTATCGCCATAAGTGAACAAAATGGCGTTTGGCGCGCAAGAATTTAAGTAGTTGCTGGCCATATCATGCGGCGTCATTTTAGTAGAGCGGTCATGGTCATCCCATTCCTGGTTAGCCATCAGTACTGGTGCAGCTAATAAGCAAACCACGGTAGCAATACCGGCGCCCACTTTAGGGCTAACAAATTTGCGCAGCAGATCAGCAATAAACAGCACGCCTAAGCCTATCCATATGGTAAACACATAGAACGAACCGGCGTAAGCATAATCACGCTCGCGTGGCTGTAACGGGTTTTGGTTCAGGTATAAAACAATAGCCAAACCGGTAAAGAAAAACAATACGGCTACCACACCGGCATCGCGCTTGCTGCGCTGGAAGTGGTAGAACAAACCTAATACGCCAATAATGAACGGCAGCGCAAATAAGCGGTTGTAAGCCTTGCTATGAGTTACGGTGTAAGGCAACGCTTTACCAAAATTTAAACCACTGATAAAGTTACCATCGGTGCCGTTGCTGTTGTTCTGGCCATCCATATCATTGGTACGGCCCCAAAAATTCCATAAAAAGTAACGGTTGTACATTTGCTGTACCTGCCAGCTAAAAAAGAAGCCCAGGTTGTGTTTCATCGTAGGCACTTCGTCCTGGCTCATCTGCAGCCACTCGCGGTAAAAGGCCGATTTATTCGGGTCGTTATCAAATATGCGAGGGAATACGGTATTGTGGTCGTAAGTAGTTTTTAACTTTTTACCGGCTACTTCGTACTTGGTTTCACCACGGCGGTATAAGGTAGCGCCTTCAGTTTGGTCAACCGGTTTGCCATCAAAATACTGGCCATACAGCAATGGGGTTTCGCCATACTGGTCGCGGTTCAGGTAGCTGTTTAAGGCAAAAGCGTCCTGCGGGTCGCTGTTATTCAAATTGGTACCCGCTTTAGCGCGGATTACAATCATCACAAACGAGCTGTAACCAAACAATATAAACAAGGTGCATATCAACACCATGTTGAGCGAGTAGCGTTTCTCGCGTACTTTTAACACATACTCTAAAAACGCCAGCACCGCACCGGCAGCAATAAAGCCTACGATGCCTGCGCTAATGGTTAATGCTGCTACAAAAGCTGCAATGGCTGTAAATAAAGCGGCTTTTGATGTAGTCACCGAGTAATACAAACCGGCTATCAAAGTAATAAGCACCAATAGGTAAAATACAATAGCACCGCTGTTAAAGCTAAAGCCAAGCGTGTTTACAAACAATAAATCGGCATAGGCAGCGCCTTTAACGGTAAACTGGATGATGCCCCAAAGCACCAAGCCTAATACTACCACACCCAAAATAAAGCTCCAGATGGTGCCTGATGCAGTAACATTTTTTGAACGGCGGAAGTAGAAAATTAAAGCCGCAACCGGTATAACCAGTAAGTTTAACAAGTGGATACCGATAGACAAACCCATGATGTAGGCAATAAACACAATCCAGCGGTCGGCTTGAGGTTCATCGGCATGGGCGTCAAATTTTAGGATAGCCCAGAATACAACCGCTGTACATAATGATGATTGTGCATAAACCTCCGACTCTACTGCCGAAAACCAGAAAGTATCTGAAAAAGTGTAAGCCAAAGCACCAACCAAACCCGCTCCCATAATTAAGATGAGGTTGGTGATATTCATATCCTCTGCTTTTTTAACCAGTATCTTTTTGGCCAGCATGGTAATACTCCAAAACAAAAATAATATCGTAGCGGCACTGGCCAGGGCCGAGGCCATGTTGGTCCAGAAAGCTACCTTGGTTACATCGCCGAAAGATAGTAATGAAAATGCTTTACCAATCATGGTAAATAAAGGCGCGCCTGGCTGGTGAGCTACCTGTAAACGGTAAATACAGGCAATAAACTCGCCGCAATCCCAAAAGCTGGTAGAAGGTTCGAGTGTTAAGGTGTAGGTGATGGCGGCAATTAAAAAGGCCAGCCAGCCAAACAGGTTATTGATTTTAGAATAATTCATTGTTTATTTTGAATACAATGTATAGTTTACAATTTTTTAAGCTGCCGAAATTAATAAATCTAAACGTAGGTTAGGACAATAACTTATGGTTTAACATAATTTTAACTGATATTCTGAGACTTAACGAAATCTTTAAAATTTTTTAAAAAATATTTTTGCAGCTATCAAAAATCGTCTTACATTTGCATTCGATTTCGGAACGGAATACTGACCGAAAGAGGATTGTCCGATAGTATAAAGGTAGTACGACGGTTTTTGGTACCGTTTGTCTTGGTTCGAATCCAGGTCGGACAACAAAACAAAAATTCGAATTTCAGATATTGGAATTCGAATTTTTTGTTTTAGTAAATATCCAATCGTTTTGATAGTGGTTGGATAGGTGCGAGGGTGAACAGTAAGATTTAAGTTTAAGCATAAATCCGGATGATAGCCTTGGTGTAACAACCGGCTGTTAATCCGCCATACGTATTAAGAAGATGCCTTTACAGTTTAATCCGGTTAAATTGTTTTCGGGCTCAGGTACACAAGACCTGGCCGCTAAAATAGCTAAAGTATACGGTCGTGATTTAGGCGACCTTACTTTGTCAAAATTTAGCGATGGCGAGTTTCAGCCGTATATCAATGAGTCGGTGAGGGGATGCGATGTGTTTTTCATCCAGTCCACTAATCCGCCAACGGATAACCTGATGGAACTGCTCATGATGATTGATGCCGCTCGCCGTGCATCAGCGCATTATGTAACCGCTGTAATTCCTTATTTCGGTTTAGCCCGCCAGGACCGTAAAGACAAACCCCGTGTAGCCATTGGTGCTAAACTGGCCGCCAACCTGCTTACCGCAGCCGGCGCCAACCGGGTAATGACGATGGATTTACACGCAGCCCAGATACAAGGCTTTTTTGATATACCGGTAGACCACCTGGATGCTTCTATCATCTTTGTGCCTTACATCAAAAGCTTAGGGTTGCCTAACTTAACCATTGCTTCGCCGGATATGGGAGGCTCGTACCGGGCTCGTACCTTCGCCAAGTTTTTTAACGCTGAGGTAGTAATTTGCGACAAACGTCGCAAGCGTGCCAACGAGATTGAAAGCATGACCGTTATTGGTGATGTTACCGGTCAGGACATTGTATTGATTGATGATATCTGTGATACTGCAGGTACATTGGCTAAAGCAGCCGGATTAATTATGGAGCGTGGTGCCAACAGCGTTCGTGCCGTATGTACACATCCGCTGTTATCGGGCAGAGCTTACGAAACCATCGAAAATTCGGCTTTAACGGAGCTGATTGTTACCGATACTATTCCGTTAAAACAGGAATGCAGTAAAATAAAAGTATTATCAACCGCTGAGTTGTTTGGTAAGGCCATTGCTAACGTAAATGAGCATGCCTCTATCAGCCAGTTGTTCAGGATAGATTAATATCAGCCCCACCTAAATCCTCCCCGGTTGGGAGGACTTAATAAATAAGGCTTGAAGATTTGAATTAATTAACAAATTAACCATAGATGGCATTCAAAGCTCCCTCTCTTCCGGAGAGGGTTGGGGAGAGGCCGAAATTTTAACAAAAAATGAAATCAATTGCTATTAGCGGTTCTCCAAGAGAGAACGTAGGGAAACGCGACGCTAAAGAACTGCGTTATCAGGGTATGATTCCTGCAGTACTTTACGGTGGTGCTACACAAACCCACTTTGCAGTGTCCGCAGCTGATTTGAAATCGGTAGTTTATACACCCGATGTTCAATTCATCGATTTAGACATCAACGGTACTACAGCTCAGGCTATCATTAAAGACATGCAGTTTCACCCGTTAACTGACGAAATTCTGCTCGTTGACTTTTTACAGTTAGACGAGAACAAACCGGTAACTATCGAAATTCCAATCCGTTTAACCGGTACTTC
>CAXYKR010000284.1:0-13370 GCA_964277815.1 uncultured Mucilaginibacter sp.
GAATGCGAGATGCATCGTATGATAAAGGGGCATCTACCAACTGGCTGGATGCTATCTTGAAAAAAGCACCGGTATCTACCCTGCAAAATGTAAGTTTAAGCGGTGGTAACGCCCAAACTAACTATACAGCTTCGGTAAATTATCGCTTTTTAAATGGTATGTTTCTGCGGTCTAACCATGCTCAGTTTACCGGCCGGGCCGACATCAACCATTCGATGCTGGACGGAAAGCTTAAGTTTAATTTTGGCATGATACAGACCAACTTTAACAGCTTAGGTTTTAATACATACGATTATCGCCAGGCCTTGCGCATGAACCCAACAGCGCCTGTAGTGATGCCAGATGGGTCTTACTACCAGGAGCCTAATAACTTCGAATACCAAAACCCGGTATCTGACATCTACAACACTGATGCTCCAAACAGTGCATTCAGCAGCAGGTACAATACCACGATATCTTTTTTGCCGGTTAAGGGTTTACGGATTGCGGCAACAGGTTCGTATACTAAGTCGGGCTATCAGAATTTATCATACCAAAACCAGCAAAATATCTCCACCTTGCGTGACAAACAATTTGGTGTAGCTAATATTAACCAGGGACAGAGCATTAACCGCTTCCTAAATATTTCAGCAGAGTATACCCGTACTTTAAAAGACCACCGTTTTACCGTTCTTGGTGGTTACGAGTACCAGGATAACGATAATTTTGGAACAGGTATGGGCAACCACGGTTTTCCTACCGATATCTTTGGTTATAACCAAATCCAGTTAGGTACGGCTCAAAAAATCGGACAGGATTATATTAACAGCGGCAGGTCTCAAACTAACCTGATTAGCTATTTTGCACGCGGCACCTATAATTACAAAGAAAAATACTTATTGCTGGCCAGTTTACGTGTTGACGGCGCCAGTCAGCTTTACGGTGCCAATAAGCCTTATGGTAAATTTCCCTCTGTACAGGCAGGATGGCGTATTACCCAAGAAAACTTCATGAAAGACCAAACTTTGTTTGATGATTTGAAGTTACGCGCAGGCTATGGCGTTACCGGTAACCAGCCGTCTCAAGGCTTTTTGGCAGTAGGCTTATTAGGTTATGATCGTTATGTGCTGTACAACGGCCAGTGGATACAAACCATAACGCCAAGCCAAAATGCCAACCCGGCGTTGCGCTGGGAAGAAAAGCATGAAACCAACGTTGGTTTAGATTTTAGCATGCTTAAAAACCGGATTTACGGTACGGTTGATTTATACAACAGGCGCATCACCGGCTTGCTGTACAATTACCAGGTACCCAGCCCGCCCAACCTGTACCCTACTACCCAGGCTAACGTAGGCACCATGAACAACAAGGGTATAGAGGTGTCTATCAACTTTGTAGCTGTAAAAACCAAAGATTTTAACTGGACAAGCACTGTTAATTTCTCAACAAATACCAATAAACTTGTAAGCTTATCTAACGATCTTTACCAGGCAACACTGCCTTATTTTACCACAGGAGGCACCGGTCCGCCGGCAACCACTTTTACCCACATTGTACAGGTTGGAAAAAATATAGGCGATTTTTATGCCTTCAAAGTGGTAGGCGTAACCAATGATGGTTTTTGGATATACCAAGAACCTAACGGCACTACCGTACCATACAATCAGTTTAAACACTCTTTCGAAGATAAACAGGTGGTAGGTAATGGTTTGCCAAAATACTATGCCGGCTGGAACAACACCATCAACTACAAAAACTTTGATTTTAGTGTAACTATGCGCGGCGCATTCCACTTCCAGATTGCTAACCTGCAACGGGCCGATTTTGAGTTGCCCGGCATCATGAATTATAACCGTTTTGCTACTGCTTATGATAAGGTTTTTGGTACAGCTGTATTAAATAAAAACGTAGCGCAGGAGTTTAACAGCTACTACATCGAAAACGGTGACTTCTGGAAGATTGACAACATCAACTTAGGTTACACCTTCAAAAATCTGCGTTCCAAGTATATCCATAATCCCAGAATTGCTTTTTCAACCCTCAACACCTTTATCATTACCAAATATAAAGGCAATGACCCTGAAGTTAGCACAGCTGGCTTAAACCCCGGTGTAGATTATCGCGATGTTTACCCGTCGCAGCGGACATATAACCTTAGCATATCAGCAAGTTTCTAAAGGATACACCATTAAGAAAATTGAAATGAAAAAAGTATATTTTTTTAGCACGATTATCCTCATCCTGATGGTGGGATATTCATGTACAAAATTGAACGATAACAACTTTAATACCATAGTATCCAGCCAGTTTAATCCCACGCCCAGTGACGTAGCTGCGCTGGTAGGCGTACCATATACCACGTGGCGTAAACTGGAACTGGGCCGCAGTGCCAACGCCATCTGGCGTACCAACGAGCTGGCGGGAGACGAAACGGTAATACCGGCGAGGCCAAACGGCTGGGTAGACGGTGGCATTTACCGCCGTATGCACGAGGCTAAATGGACAGCTGCCGATGATAACAGCAACGTTATCTGGACCAATGCATACCAAGGTATTACCAATTGCAACAGGCTACTGTATCAATTGGATAACAACCTGATTCCGGTTACTACGGGTAAAGAAAACCTGGTTGCAGAGCTAAAGGTGTTGCGTGCATCTTTTTATTACGCGCTATGTGACTTTTTTGGCAATGTGCCTATCATCACCAAGTTTGATGTACCATCAGGATTTTTGCCCGACCAAAGCACGCGCACTGATGTCTATAATTTCATCGTCACCGAAATTACCACCAATCTGTCGCTGTTGAGCACTAATAACGACGGCACCACCTATGGTCGTTTTAACAAATGGGCTGCCCTGGCGCTGTTAGCCAAGGTTTACCAAAATGCGCAAGTATACACCGGCACTGCCCGCTGGACTGAATGTATTGCCGCCTGCGACCAGATTATCCAGTCGGGTTTATATAACCTGGAATCGGTACAGGCCAACGTATTTGCTACCAACAACGCCGGTTCAAAAGAGATTGTATTTGCTATACCTTTTGATAACCTGTATACCTCTGATGGTGAAACCGCCTGGACCCTTCACATGGAAACCCTACAACCCGAAAATCAAGCGACATATAACTTCCAGAACACGCCATGGGGCGGTATTTGTGCCGAGCCCCAATTTATCAACACTTTTGACCCAGACGACAATCGATTGAAAAGCAACTGGATACAAGGGCAGCAATACACAGCCAGCGGCGCCATTTTAATGGGAACAATGGACAAGTTTAGCGGTAAGCCTCTGGCTTACGTAAACGATTTGCCGGGTGTAGATTCATCGCAGGAAATACATGGATACCGCTTGGGTAAATACCAGATACAGCCCGGCGAACTGGTGGGCATGAGTAACGATTTCCCGCTGTTCAGGTATGCCGATGTGTTGATGATGAAAGCCGAAGCAGCTTTACGCAATGGTGATGGCAACACGGCAGCTACGTTGGTTACCCAGGTTCGTCAACGTAATTTTACCAACACCCCGAATAAAGCTACCGTTACGGCCGCCCAACTGGCCGGACCAACGGTTTACGATTACGGCCTGCGAAACCACATTACCACCACACACGAGTCGGTTTCTGATATTCAGTACGGACGCTTTCTGGATGAGTTGGGATGGGAATTTGCGCAGGAAGGACGCCGCCGGCAGGATATGATTAGGTTTGGCTGCTTGACCACCAAATCGTGGTTATCGCACTCGCCCAACGGCTCTTACCGCACGCTGATGCCTATACCTACCAGCGCTTTGCAAACCAACTCTAAACTGAAGCAAAACCCTGGTTATTAATAAAAGCAGTAAATCATTTCACTCAAACCACCTCAGGGCAATAACTAACAGCCCTGAGGTGGTTTTGTAAACCCCAAACTTATTGATATAACATTTACCTGACTATTCTTTTCAAAACCCATGGCATCCCCGCACCTCAGCAAATCTAAAAAAACAGCATTCAGGCTAATAGCTTTTATAGTCCCGTTTGCCTTTTTAGCTTTACTGGAAGGCGTGCTGCGGTTAACCGGCTACGGGCACGATACCTCGTTATTCGTCCCTTTTCCGAACGATGCCTCCAAGGTGGTGATGAACCGCTACGCGTCCGATAGGTATTTTTCGGATACGGTAAACGCTACCAAAGGTTATTATGAACCTTTTAGTAAGCAAAAAATGCCGGGCACCTTGCGGTTATTTGTTTTGGGCGAGTCAACAGCCGCTGGCTACCCTTACTTTCATAATGCGTCGTTTCATCGCTGGTTACAGTACCGCTTAAACCGGGCCTTACCCACACAACGTGTTGAGGTTATTAACCTGGCATTAACAGCGGTAAACTCTTACACCGTGCTCGACTTTGCCAAACAGCTTACGCCCTACCAACCTGATGCCGTGATGATTTATGTAGGGCATAACGAGTATTATGGTGCCCTCGGTGTAGCCTCTACCAGCCGGATTGGCAGCAACCCCACTATGATTGCTTTACTGCTTAAACTCCGCAGATTACGGCTGGTGCAGCTGATTGATAACTTGATTTACCGCATTAAAACCGGTAGCGGCAAACCCACCGATAACCGCGAAAACCTGATGAAGCGCATGGCTGCCAAACAAGCCATCGCCCAAAACAGTGCCGACTACGCAGCCGGCATCCGGCAGTTCGAAAATAACATTACTGCGCTGAGCCGCCTTTTTGCTCAAAACAAAATACCGGTTTTCATCAGCACACTGGTGAGTAACCAGAAAGATTTGAAACCCTTTATCAGCGCAGGCAGTGGCAGCACATCGGCCAATGCTGCGTTTGCTGCCGCCGAACGCGCCTACAATGCCGGGCAGTTTAATATAGCCCAAAGAGAATACATCACGGCCAAAGAGCGTGATGAGCTTCGCTTTCGGGCACCGGAAGCTATGGACCAAATTATCCGTAAACTGGCTCAAAGCAACCCTAACCTGCACCTGGTAGATGTACGCTCGGCTTTTGAACAAGCCTCGCCCCACGCAATATTAGGTCATGAAACGCTTTTAGAACACGTGCATCCCAACCTGTACGGTTATGCCTTAATGGCCGACGCCTTTTATCAATCGCTTAAAAAGTATCATATCATTAACCCACAACCTCAAAACGAGATGACCTTTGCGCAGCTCAGGAATGAAATGCCGGTTACAGAGGTTGATTCTTTGTTTGGCGCTTACCAGGTGATGATGCTGAAAGCCGGCTGGCCGTTTAACCAACCCATACCGGCCGGTTATAAACGCGAGCAAACCGTTGCTGCACAAATTGCCGGACCACTATCCGTAGGCAGTATAACCTGGAACCAGGCCAACGATGCCTTTTTTAAAAACAGCATGGCTACCGGCGACAAAAAAACGGCCCTGAAAGCAACCGAAGCCGCCCTACTCGAAAACCCGGAAAATAATCAATATTATACCTACGCTGCCCGACTGAATTTTGACTTGGGCAACTACCCCGAATCGGAGTTTTACTTTACGCAGGCTAATCGCTTATTTCCGTCGTTCGAAAGTGCACAAAACCTGTTCTTGTTCTACATTAAATCCGACCAACCGCAAAAGGCGCTTGCAGCACTTAATACGGTGATTGAAAAAAACAAAACTACACGCAACTTTAAGCCGTACCGGGCCATGCTGACCGATATTGCGAATAATCAACAAAAGATTAACCAGCAAGGTGCACGCCTGGCCATAGCCGATGCATACGCAAAAATGGGCGAACCCGGCCTGGCCGAAAAATACCGTAAACCATGAAAACAGCATTAAAAGAAAATCGCGATTTTGGTTTGCTGGTTGGGGCAGCTTTTGTAGTTATTGCTCTATACAAATGGTACAGGCATTCGTTGGCTACTCCGTTGTTAGCTGCAATCGGTTTGATGCTAATGATTTTGGCGCTGGCTTGGCCGCAGTGGCTCGCCTGGCCGCGTAAAGGCTGGGAAGCTTTGGGTAGGGTGCTGGGATATGTAAATACTATGTTGCTGCTCACGTTGGTTTACGTGCTGATTGTTACGCCCTTTGGCTTAATAAGCCGGTTGCTGGGCAACGACCCGCTCAGATTAAAAGCCGACCCGGCCGCCGATAGTTACTGGAAAACAATAGACGACGACCAGACACAACTGGAACAACAATTTTAAACGATGGGGACTTTAAGCGAATTTTGGCTGTTTATGAGAACGCGTAAGCGTTACTGGCTATGGCCATTTGTATTGGTAATACTGCTGCTGAGCCTGTTTTTGTTTTTGGCACAAAGTACGGCCTTGTCTACCTTTATTTACGCTCTGTTTTAGGCCGATGTACATCCTGGGTATTTCGGGTTTTTATCATGACAGTGCCGCCTGCATCCTCAAAGATGGCGAGCTGATGGCTGCTGCCCAGGAAGAGCGCTTTACTCGAATTAAAAACGATGCGGCCTTTCCCGAAAACTCCATCAGGTATTGCCTGGAGTATTGCGGCATTACCCTGAACGACGTACAGCACGTTGTTTTTTACGAAAAGCCTTTTTTGAAATTTGAACGACTAATAGAGACCTTTTTTGCTTTTGCCCCGCGGGGTTTAACCGCCTACCTCAAAGCCATGCCGGTTTGGGTAAAACAAAAGCTTTTTTTAAAGCGGATGATGACCAAAGCGCTTAAAAGAATAACACACGACTGGACGCCTAAGGCAAATACGCTGCTGTTTACTACGCATCACCAGTCGCATGCGGCCTCGGCTTTCTTTCCGTCGCCTTTTGAGGAGGCGCTGATTTTAACGTTGGATGGTGTTGGCGAGTGGACAACCACCTCAGTGGCCATTGGCTCGGGCAATCAGCTAAAAATGGTGCGCGAGATACGCTTTCCGCATTCGGTATGGTTGCTATATTCGGCGTTTACCTACTACCTGGGCTTTAAAGTAAACTGCGACGAGTACAAGGTGATGGGTTTAGCGCCTTACGGTAAACCGACATTTAAAGCACTGATTTATGAGCACCTGGTAGACGTAAAGCCCGACGGTTCTTTCAGGCTCAATATGCACTATTTTAATTATGCCACCGGCCTTACCATGGCCGGCCGACACTTTGACAAACTACTGGGCAAGCCACGCCGCCAACCGGCCGAAGCGCTCAGCCAGTTCCATATGGATGTAGCAGCCTCCATTCAGCAGGTAACCGAAGAACTCATGCTGAAACTGGCGGTAGCCATGCATGCTGCTTACCCGCACCAAAACCTTTGCCTGGCGGGTGGGGTGGCGCTCAATTGTGTAGCCAACGGCCGTTTGTTGCGCGAGGGCCCTTTCAAAAACATTTGGGTACAGCCAGCCGCCGGTGATGCCGGTGGTGCTGTGGGTGCAGCCTACTACGCCTGGCACCAGTACCACCAGCAAACGCGTAAGGCTGATAACGTCAACGACCAAATGAAACAAGCCCTGCTTGGCCCCGACTATACCTCAGAAGAAATAAAACAGGCATTAAACAACGCCAGACTGGATTATGATGAATTGCCCGACCAAGATTTCTATACCGAAGTTGCCCGCCTGATTGCCGCAGGTAAAGTGACAGGCTGGTTTAACGGCCGGATGGAGTTTGGCCCGCGCGCCCTGGGCAGCCGCAGTATTTTGGCCGACCCGCGCCGTCCAGAAATGCAATCCATTTTAAATCTCAAAATCAAATTCCGGGAATCGTTCAGGCCCTTCGCCCCTGCTGTACTTTCGGACCATCAGCAAGAACATTTTGACCTGAAAACGCCGAGCCCTTATATGCTCTTCACCACGCCGGTAGCTGCTGAACAAAGAATAGACGTTCAAGACGACAATCAGCCAACAGGCCTCGGTACATTGAAAACCATGCGCAGCACTATCCCGGCTGTTACACATGTAGATTACTCGGCGCGTGTGCAAACCGTAAGCCCGGAGCATACCGGGTTTTATTTGCTTATTGAAGCCTTTTACCAACTAACCGGCTGCCCGCTGCTGGTTAATACCTCTTTTAATGTAATGGACGAGCCCATCGTCTGCTCTCCTGCCGATGCTATACGTTGCTTTTTAAATTGTGATATGGACGTTCTTGCTTTTAAAAATATCATCGTTTATAAAACTGAATCGCGGAACAGTAAATTGATATATGAAACATATCAACAAAATCAACATCACGGCATAAAAAAAGGCTGACTGCAAATACAGTCAACCTTTTTTATGTATGGTTTGAATCTAAACGGGATTACTTACACCGCTTTAATTCTTAAAGCTTAGCTAACCTTTTTAAGTATGACGCATGCCCCGCCTCCGGGAGCAAGTTTAACCTTAATTGTGTTAGTAGAATTAACGGTCTGTTTTTTTGACGTGTAACCTTCTTTGTGTGTGCGGTAATCAGCATCTGCACTGTCTTGAATGACCAATGCCTGGTACGTACCTTTACCTAAAAAGGACAACGGTATAGTGATTTCGCGCGGCTGCTCGTCGGTGGCTGCACCTACCAGCCAGGTGCCGTCTGCCGCCTGACGCGCCATGGTAATATGCTCGCCGATGGTACCGCTGATGGTCTTGCTTTCTCGCCAAGGCATTTTTTCTGATGCATAAAACTCCAACAACTCAGGATGCTTTTTGTAGTTTTCGGGTATATCCGGAATCACGGTTACGCCTGAGAATACGATTAATGTACGCGCCGCTTCTCCCACCAATGTTGACGGAACGGGTGAAGGCTCATCTACACGACCGGCCTGGGTAAGGTCGGCCAGACCATTGTTCATGTCTATAGGGCCTGCAAGCATGTTGACGAACACAGACGTAACAAACGTTTTGGGGCCAAACACCTTGTGCCCATCAAGCTGCGCCTGGCAATATTCGCGTGTTACGGCATTGGGCCATGTGCGCATTTGTCCGTTAGGATGTACCGGGCCGTCATGAAAATCGCACAACAAATGATATTTTGCACATATTTCGGTAATGAGCCTGGTGCGGGTATTTTTTTCTTCCGGGTCGCCGGTCATAAAGCCATACTTTATGCCTGCCGCTCCCCAATCACTATATTGTTTTAAGGTTTCTTCAAGCGGGTATTTACGGCCGCCAATATCGTTGATGTAAAGCCAGACACCAACGTTATTTGACTTTCCGTAAGCAATGATTTCATGCACCTGGGCAACCTTTCCGCCTTTAACAGGGTCTGAGTTTTGATTAAACTCCGGTCCGTACCAATCAGCATCCAGCAATAAATAACGCATATTATTTGCCGAAGCAAAATCGACCATACGTTTCCACGATGGCAGTGACATTTTATACTTGAAGGTGTCCACCTTTGCTCCGTTAATGCGCCAATCCCATACAGCCACACCAGGTTTTACCCACGAAAAATCATAACCTTTTTGGGGCGGTTTATTTAACAATTCAATCAAATGTGAGTCTACCAATACGCCGGGACTGCTACCAAACATAATTACCCGCCAGGCCGATGTGGCTTTGGTGGCAACACTTAACTGTTTTTCACCTTTGGCTGCTTCCAACACAAGCGGTTCACCAGATATCAGCTCAGCCTCATGAATGGCCATGTAGGCGTTATTGGCAGCTTTAATTGTCATTATTGGCAAGCGCTTGCCCGCAATTTCGGTTATTTTTTCCGGACCTTTGTTAGGATTTTCGCCGTTGTAAGACCAGGCGGTATAATTATCGGCAAAATTAAACTGGGTCAGTTCTTTTAACTTTTTATCTTCCGGAAATATGTATTTGAAGGCCACACCATCATTGTAAGCACGGGCTACAATCTGATACGCTTTTAAATCTATGGTAACCTCATTAAACTTGTCGGGCACAACGGTGCGCTTCCCCCATACCGGCTTCCAGGTGGTGTTCACCACACGATGGGCTGACCGAATGAACTCCGGACGCAAATCTGATAATCCCAAAGCTGAAGCACCGATGAGCACTTTGCCGTTTGCTGAAAATGAATAAGAAACTTGTTTTCCATCCGGGCATCTGAACGAAAGCAGAAGCTTTCCATCGGGTGATGCCACCTTTTCGACGTTGCTTTTTGTTTGCGCTGTAACCGTACTTACGCTCAAAGCAAAAAACGCAATTACCAAGCATCTAAATTTTAGATATTTCGTTTTAGTCATATTTTTTTAACGCCCGAAGATATAGCATGGGCATGATTAGATAAGTCAACAGGCTAAAAGTAACATAATTTAACCATCTTGACAATTGCCGTATCACGTCCCTTGAAGGCGAATATTCAAAATAAAACAGTCTCTTTTTCCAAGCTACAATAGCATCAATTTTAAATGCTAATCGTATTACTAAGGGTACTGGTAACGGCCTGTTTATGACGACTGATGACCATCCAGTTACCTCGCTGTTCGATCCTGATATTACCCCGGTTAACGTAACGCTTACAACAGGCTCGTCATCGCGGGTATTACTTACGTGTTAAACTCTGTCCAAGTATTGTTGACGACCTGGTATCGGCAATGACTTTAATTTGATGTATCCGTTTTATTTCATTACTTAGCTCATATATTCCTTTATCACCATGAACCTATTTCGCCAATCCGTAAAACTGGTGCTGCCTGCACTGGTGCTGAATACATTTTTCGCAAGCGCGCAAAAGCTGCCTAACGTGCAAACCTCCAGTATATACGCACCTGCCGACATTAAAATTAACGGCAAAACCAACGAGTGGAATGATAACTTTCAGGCTTTTAACAAGGCCGTTGAAATATATTATACCCTCTCCAACGACGATACCAATTTGTATCTGACAGCCAAAGTAAAAGAAAGAGAAGTCATCGATAAACTGTTAAGAGGTGGCATCAGTTTAATTATCAACCGCGAAAATGATAAGAAAAGTAAAAACACGCTTTCGGTTACTTACCCTGCCATTGAAGGGCCGCCTATGTGGGAAGTAGCCAACAAGTTTAGCGGACAGTACAATGCCTACAAAAGAAAGGAAGCCGTCAACATCAGTCAACTCAACGAGATGTTTGCCAAACGCGAGAAACTGATTATTGTTACTGGTATATCCTCTGTTCCCGATTCGGCAATTTCCGTTTATAATACTGATGGCATTAAAACGGCTTCCCTGTTTGATGATAATTTAACGTACACTTATGAGCTCGCTTTACCTTTGAAATATTTAAATCTACCGGATAAAAGCAAAAGCACGTTTAATTACCAGATTAAAGTAAATCCTCAACCAGCATTTAAAAAACCTATAACCATGACCGCCGATATGCCGCCACCTCCCCCGCCGGTATTTGAAAGCACAACGGCTACTACTGATTTTAGAGGCAAATATACATTAGCAAAAAAGCCCTGAGTTTTTATTACATTCAGCAACCACCATATGCACATGAAAATTGACTATTCCATTATGTCTCTGATAAAAGAGTTAACCGATACGGTTGTTTACCTGAGCTCAATAAAATGAAATATGTGTGTTTTTGCATTTTGCTGATGTTGTTTACTTGTTGCACATCAGTCGAAAAAGGGAACGTCTGGACGTATGCTTACGAAGAAAAACTTTACAAACAGTTAGACGAGCAAGCTAAAACCGTTTTTCCGGTTAAAGAAAAGAGGCGCGCGCTACTGGAATATGTCATCAAGAGATATAAGGAGGAATTGCCTAACGGAATGGAATCAATTAGTTCAGACAGCCTTCAACAACTAAGTGTAAAAATAGGTGCGGAATATTCTTCTCTAAAAGCAGAAAATGAAGACGCCGGGATGACAACTATAAAAAGAGCCTGGACGAAAGATTTAGAACTCAACTTTAAAAAAGTGATGAGCGGCAAATTGGTAAAAAACAATTTTAGATTTTCAGACGAAATGTGTAATTGCGTTATTAAAAAATTAAAACTTACCTACCCGGATTCAGCCATCTTCCCTTTCCCAAAAGATATTTTACAGAAAGTTAGTGTAGACTGCTATCAGCAGCTTGGTCATCAATAATTTCCGAAAGCTTAAACACAAAAAGGCCGCCTTGTCAAACTAATGACAAGGCGGCCTATATTAGTAATCAATACCCCCGCTTACTTCTTTTCAGGGTAAAGGATAAACTTAATCAGGTTGTTACCGCTCATATATTTGTTGGCGGCTTCTTTGGTAGATTGTTCCGTTACCTTTTGCAAATCGTTGATATGCTGCAATACCGCATCCGGGTTTTGCTGGTTTTGTGAAGCGGATGATAGTTTGCTCATCCAGAAACCGTTTTCTTTAAGCTGCACTTCGGTCGAGCGCTTCTCTTCGGCTGCAAACTTTTGGATATCGGTAGCCTCAGCGCCGTTTTTCTTCAATTTTTCAATTTCTTCCATCGAAGCGGCAATCAGCTTTTCTACGTTGGCCGGTGCGCAGGTAAAGTAAACGGTGATGCTGTAACGGCTTTGCGGCAATTTGTAATAGGTTGCACGTACACCGGGGGAGTAAACACCACCTTCTTTTTCGCGCAGGCGCTCGGTAAGCTTAATGTTCAGAATTTCCTCAAGCGCATCAAGCTGCAGGTTGTTGTCTTCGTTGTAGTTATAATCTCCGCTAAACACCAGTTGCACGGTACTCTTGTCGCCTATGCCGCGGTAAACATCTTTGGTTATTTTACCGGCAGGTGCATGTATGCCCAGGTTTTTATAGGTTTCTTTACTGTTGGTAGCAGGCAGGCCGCCTAAGTATTGCTCAAGCAGCGGCTTAATTTTATCTACATCAAAATTCCCCACCATGGTAAAGGTAAAGCCCGAAGCATCTGCAAAGCGCGACTTATAAAACTCGAAAGCTTTATCCAGGTTAGCCTGGTCGAGCCGTGCAGCCGTCATGGGCATGCGGCGCATGTTGTAATTAGCCAAAGTAGCGGCTACGGTGTCCTGGTAAACGCTATTAGGATCGAGGCTGCGGTTGGCCAGTAGCGCTTTGGTTTGGGTAATGTTAGACTGCCAAATGTCAGCATCTTTACGCGGCTGCGTGAAATACAGGTAAATTAACTGCAATGCGGTTTCGAAATCTTTTGGCGCAGCATAGCCGTTAATACCCTGCGTAGACTCGGCCATAAACGGCGACACCCCTACATTTTTGCCGGCCAGCATTTTACCTAACTGTATCTGGGTAAAGTTGCCTACACCGCTGCTATTAACCGAGTTTGCCGCCAAACTGGCCGACGGGAAATCCGCATCGCTGGCCAATGAGGTGCCACCAAAGCTGTAACCGTTAATCAGTATCTGATCGTTTTTAAAATCGGTAGGCTTTAATATCACCTTAACGCCGTTACCCAGTGTAAGGGTGGTAGTGCCAATGGCGGCATCTTTAGTTTCACTAACCACTTTGCTGCCGGTTGGTTTTTTAGCCAGCAAGGGCTCTTTGCTTACGTTATCAACATAAGCCCCCACCTGGTGCCCGGCATCTTTAACCCAGCTTAG
>CAXYKR010000285.1:0-13077 GCA_964277815.1 uncultured Mucilaginibacter sp.
AGGTTTTTCCCTTTTAAGTCTGATTCGTTAATTACAGCGCTTTCCGCGCCGGAGCTAATGTTAGCCATATTTTAAACAGTTGTTTTTTTAACAACCAGCAAGTGGTCGCATACCAGTACTACTTCTCCTTTTTGATTGATGACTTCCACATGTTCGGTCACGGTGCCATATTCCGGCTTTTTACTATCCGCCCTTTCGGAAATAGTGATTTCGGAATGAATGGTATCGCCAATAAAAACAGGCTTTACAAAACGCAGTTTGTCATATCCTTTCGACATGGCTTCTGGGTTGATTTCTGAGGCAGTTAACCCGATACCGATACTAAAAATCATGGTGCCATGTGCTATACGCTGCTTAAAGGGCTGGGTGGCACACCACTCGGCATCCATATGGTGCGGAAAAAAATCGCCGGTATGGCCGGCATGCACTACAAAATCGGTTTCAGTAATCGTTCGCCCCAAGGTGACACGCTTATCGCCGATGCTGTAATCTTCAAAAAAAGTAGATTTAAAATACATGAGATATGTTGCTTCGAGCTTCGAATATATCGTTTATGGTTTACAATCGTCTGCTTTGTACTTCATTTGCTATGAAAGGTCTTTCAATTTATCGGCAATCAGTACGCCGCCATTATCGCTGCTCTGATAAGCGCTCTCTACCACGGCCATGGTTTTAATCACATCTTCTACATGGGTAGGCAGCACGTCATTTTCACCAGCTTTGTAGCGCATCAGGCTCGACATGGTGCCAATAAACGCATCAGGGAACCACGAGCCTTCCAGTTGTATCTCTTTCCACTCGGGCGCTTTACCTTCTTCCAGCAGGCAATACTCAAACTTATCGGGCACACCATGCGGGTAATCCATCAACAGGCCCATACGCGCTTTAATGGCTCCTTTGGTTCCTTCCCATTTAATAAAACTTTCCTGGTTATGCGGACCAAAGGCGTGGTCGTGGTTGGTGTTAATGACGGCGTGCATGGTATCGCCATAATCAAACAATATGGTCGACCGCGACGATGACAGCTCCTTAGCCGGATGTTTAAGCGTTTTGGCCATCACCGATTTGGGGTCGCCCAAAAACGAGCGCATCAAATCGATATAATGAATGCTATGGTACTGAATTTCTAACCGCGGGTGTACCATCACAAACGGAAACAGTTCCCAGGGCGTGGTTAAAGTAACGCGAACTTCCATATCGTACAACTGGCCTATTAGCCCTTGCGCAATCATGTCTCGGGCTGCACTCACATAGGGCGCAAAACGCAGTTGGCAATTAATAGCTGCTGCTAAGTTTTTACGGCGGCAAACTTCCAGTATCTCTTTGCTTTGCCAAAAGTAATCGCCCATTGGTTTTTGGATGAGTACACCAGCACCGTCAGGTAGTTGCGCCAGTGTTTCCACAAACTTTTCGGGCATAATGGTAATATCGTATACGGCATCGGCAGGCGCATTGGCTACGGCATCGGCAACAGTGTCATACACATTTGGGATGCCCCACTCTGCCGCCAGTTTTTCTGCACGGGCGCGTGTGCGGTTGGTAATACCGATTACGTTAAACCCGGCCTTTTTGTAAGCGGGCAGATGGGCGTCACTCACAATACCGCCGGCACCAATAATGATAATAGGTTGCGGATGTTGAGGCAATATGAGTTGATAAGAAATTTGCATGTGTTATGTAAGCGAACTGTTCAGTTCATTAATTTTTTGCTGGCCTTGTGTCAGCAATTGTTTTACAGGTGTATCGGTGTTAATTGCAGCCAGCACTACTTCGTCTATAATGTGAGCAATTTGTGCCCAATTACTTTTTTGCGGGAGAGATTTAGCGACATCGTGTAAATCCTGTAGTTTATGGTAATAAGGAATGATGGTGTTTACTTCAGTATCTGTCCAGGTAGAGATACGGCAACCAATGCCGCCTTCTAAAGTCAGCAGCTTATCGCTGCTACGACTGGTAGCAAAGCGCAAAAAATCATACGCTATCTTTTTAAGGCGACTGCCTGCTCCTATGGTGTACAACCAGTACACATTAAGCGATGCAGAATTGAAACCCGGCTGACAAGGAAGCCTCGCGATATCAACCTTGCCTTTCACGGTCGACTTGACAATTACCTCGCACATAGCAGCAAATCCAAACCAGTTCACCATCATGGCCGCCTCGCCGCGGGCAAAAGCCATGCCCATGGCAACCGACTCGTAGTTACGTGATTCGGGATGAACGGCAGTGGCATCTGCAAACAGCTGACGGTAATATTGCAATCCTTCTGCTGCCTCTTTGGTATTGATATTGACTTCGCCGTCGGCATCGGTCAATTCGCCGCCACGGGTCCAGAGTTGCAGCACAAAATCAAAAACAGTATTGTGCCCGTCTGGATAACCAGCAAATACGGTTCCGTATAAGTTTTGCTCCGGCCGGTTAAAAAAACGGGCTATGGTCTGGAAATCTTCCCAGGTTTGCGGCACCTGTAAAGGTTTGCCATATTGCTGCTGATAGGCTTCCTGTTCGGCAGCATTCTCAAACAAGTCCTTCCGGTAAATTAAGCATTCGGGCCCGTCGTGAAACGGCAGCCCAGCCACGCCGTTAGCGTATTGTTGGGCCGACAATAATGAATGACTCCATCCTTCCGGGTATTCGTCAGGAGCTTTTTTTTCGATGTAGGATTGCAAATTTTCGAGCAAGCCATTAGTCCAGGCTTCGTAAAGCCAGTCGGTAACTACGTGGGCAATATCCCAGTCGCCATTTTGCAGCCCTTTATTTTTGATGATGGTATCATACAGCAGTTCCAGGTCCATAGGCACCATTTCGGCGTGGAGTGTGCAGCCCGTTTGAGCACAAAAAGCATCCCAAAGCTTTTGCAGGGCGCTCTCAAACGGACCAAACTTCCTGACGGCTATCCTGATGGTGTTGGCACTGCTCATATTACTCCGCCTTTAATTTCCTGTAATATTTTACCAGTATCCTGCCCCAACGCCGGCGACCCTTTACTTGATGTAAGCAGTTCCCCGTCAATGCGTATTGGACAACGAGTAGTTTGGTATTGGTAGCCGTCCTGCATTTGTACTTGCTGTATCATGTTAAGGGCTTTAAAGCCTTCCTGCTGCATCAGGGTATCCCAGTTCATCACTTCGGCGCACCAAATGTCGGCAGGCTGCAATACGGATAGCCAGCTTTCGGTAGTATCCGATTGCAGATGGTCGGCCAGGATGGCTTTGATTTCGTCGCGCTGATGGAAAGCCTGCGCTACTTCGATATAAGGAAGCAACGCATCGCATTTGAGCAATTGTGCCAACTGCGGTATAGAGCCCATGGCCAAAGCCATATAGCCGTTGGCTGTTTTGTAAATACCGTAAGGCGCACCCAAGTAGGCATGCGCATTATTTTTTTCGGTACGCTGCGGTAACAGGCCATCATAGTAATAGGTGGTTACAGCTTCAAACTGCAAATCATAAGCCGACTCGAGCATACTTACCTGTACCAATGCCCCCTCGCCTTTGATGCTGCGCCGCACCAGGCAGGCCAATAAGCCTTGCGCCAAATGCGTACCGGCCAGCATATCAATAATGGAAAGCCCCATCGGTACCGGGCCACCGTTATTACCGCTTAACCAGGTTAAGCCGGTAAGCGATTGCAGTAGCAGGTCCTGACCGGGTTTATCTTTCCAGGGACCAGTATCTCCATAACCGGATATCTCACCGTAAATTACATCAGGATTTACAGCCTTGATGCTTTCATAATCAAATCCTAAACGCTCCATTACACCGGGGCGATAGTTGTGCATTACTACATCGGCCTTTTTTACTAGTTCCCATACATGTTGTTTATCGGTCTCATTTTTCAAATCAGCCGTAAAGCTTTCTTTATTACGATTGATGGCATGAAAGACCGACGACTCACCGTTCATGATGACGTTGGAGGTATACAGATGCCGGCAAATATCACCGGTTTCGTGACGCTCGATTTTAACCACACGTGCACCTAAATCAGCCAGGCGCAAACCGGCAGACGGCCCCGATAAAAATTGGCTGAAATCAACCACTAAATAATCTTCTAAAGGCTTCATGCTCCGGTTAAATTAAATTGCTGGTTGATAATTTCGGTTTGCTGACCAGGCCGTGGTGCGGCTACCGGCGAATATAACCGGTTGTGATCAATGCGTATAGGGCAGCGGGTAGTACTCAATTCCTGACCGTCAGACAGTACTACGTTTTGTTTAACGCCCATCGCCGCAAAAGCTTCATGATGTAAGCTTTGGGCATAAGTTAATATTTCGGAACACCAAATGTCGAGAGGTTCGAGGATAGCCAGCCACTCGGCGGTAGTTTTGGTTTCCAACCTTAACGCCAGCTTATCCATAATTTCATCGCGCTGCTCAAACCAGGATTCGCGGCTGCCGTAATCGCTTAAATCAACATCTAAAGCCTCGCCAATTTTATGCAGATTGCCCATAGCCAGCGCCAGGTAAGCATCGGCAGTACGGTAAATACCGTACGGGGCACTAAGGTAAGCGTGGCCTGCACCTTTGTTTTTACTGCGTTGCGGCAGTTTGCGACCATCATTAAGGTGGGTGGTAATTACTTCAAACTGCAGGTCGAGCACTGACTCTAGCAGGCTTACTTCGACCAGTACGCTTTTTTGAGTTTTATTCTTTTTGATGAGTGCAGCCAAAATACCTTGCACAAAGTGGGCACCGCACATAATATCGGCCACGGCCAAGCCAAACGGCACCGGACCGGCATCATGCGTATCGGTTAAGTAAGTTAAGCCCGACAATGACTGGATTAATAAATCCTGACCGGGACGTGTGGCCCACGGTCCCTCGCTGCCATAACCGGTTACTACCCCGTAAATAATACGCGGATTTAAGGTTTGTACGGTTTGGTAATCCAAACCTATTTTTTCCATCACGCCGGGCCGAAAGTTGTGCGTCATCACATCAGCCTGCGCTATCAGTTTTTTAACACGTTCTAAATCTTCCGGGTCTTTTAAATCGGCTGCGTACGATTCTTTGTTGCGATTGATAGTATGAAATACCAGACTCGATCCATCTACAAATATATTGCGTATGGCAATCTGCCGGCCAGCCTCACCCTTAACCGGGCGTTCAATTTTGATGACACGGGCACCTAAATCGGCCAGGCGTAATCCAGCTGTAGGCCCGGCCATAAACTGGCTGAACTCCAGCACCACCAATCCGTCTAAGGGCTTAACCATGTTGCGTTTGCCCTTTCGATTGCTGGTATAATTTATCCAGCTGATTCAGCACCTCGGCCTCGCTGCCGCCGTTCATCAGGTAATTACGAACAATGTCGCCGCCATGGTCCTGAAAATACATTGAGCCATTATAGCGCGGACGTAAAAAAGCTCGTTGCAAAGCGGGTAATGTATTGCTGAAATAATTTGCCGTGTAGCTATTGGTATGCTCGCTGGTCCAGGCGCTCAAATGCCCCGGCTGACCGCCGTTATCGGTGTATAAACCTTGCTGGCAAGCCGGCGACGCTACGTATTCGGCATACTTCATCGCTACATCAATATGCCGGCTCTGTGATGAAACAGCCAAACCTGTACCGCCTAAAGTGGAACGCAGGTTGGTTTTACCATCCAGCGTTACCATGTCATGAAAATGCAGCACTCTGCGAGCATAGCCCTGGCGCGAGTAATTGGAGTAGCCGTAGGCAAAAGGGCAATAGGCAATATCATCAGTCAACGTCATGCGCTCATATACCTTGATAGGATTATAGCCAAAGCAGACCGGGTCGACCAGTTTAGCCAGGTTACGGTACATTTGCAGGGCCTGTATGCCTGTTTCGCGGCTTACCACTTCGGTATCGCGCTGAAAAGGGTCTTCGCCTAAGGAGCAGCAAAAGGTATAAAAGGTCATCAATGAATCAATCGGAATCAGCGGACAGGCCACTAAACCGCGCTGAGCCAGTTCAATCAGTTCATCATAAGTTGATGGTCTGTCTATGCCATGAGCCGTTAACAAATCAGGACGGCTGGAAGCTACGGGTGTAGCGGCATCAATAGGTAGCGCCCATTGCTGACCATGAAAGTTGTAACTGGTATAAGACTCGCCAACGGTATTCACTTCCTGATCTTTTAAAAACCCGGCCGGCAAAAACTCATCGAATGGTAATATGGTACGCGTATTGGCAGCGAAGCCCGCCCAGGGATGGTCAATCACTAACAGGTCATAACGCTCCGCCAACTGTTCTATAGAAAAGTCAGCAAACTGCTGCAGGGAGCGTTTCTCCCACACAATTTCAACGTTTGGATTTAATTCCGAAAAGCGCTGGGCAGTAGCCGTCATGGGTACAAAGCCCCGGCTATGGTTCCAAGTTATTCCCTTAAGTATAATTTGTTCAGACATATAGGCAATGGCAGTTTATAGGCAGCATCCGGGCAAATGGTACAACCAAGATAGTATGCTATAATAGTAATTGGTTACAATGGTACGTTAGCAAAGCTATTTTACCCAAGCACGATTTTATTATATTATCTGTGCAATGAAGTGTACAATTTTAGCATACCACTTAAAACGCGACCAGTGTTGAGCAATTTATCAATTGGTTGTACTTCATCAATAAAATGAAAATTCTAAATATAACTGTTTGCTTTAAACGCCGGTACAATATCCTGCTTAAACAAAAAGAGTGGCTCGTCCTTGCCAGACGGCCACTCTTTCGTAATGTGCAGTTTATGCTTACTTTCCGCCCACCGAATTTAGCATAGCCTGATTTGGCGGGCAGCAGTATTATTTATTTTACTGCTGAAATTTTTAAGATGGTTGGTTTCCCTAACTTATCTAATACCGGCTTTTGAATGCCCTGCAACTCGGTTTGTTCAGGTTTCAACAACTCCAGCACAACTACTTCGTTAGCACCTTTTTTTAGCCACTCGGCAGGCACATAAAGTGTTTGTTGCGGACCGATGCCCCAGTACTTGCCTAGATTATGGCCGTTTACCCAAACCACGCCTTTACCCCAGCTTTCCATGTCAAAATAGGTATCCGCCACGTTGTTTAACGTAAAGCTGCCTTTACGTACTACCGGACTTTCGTTACTGTTTTTGCCTGATACGGCAGTGAACTTAAGCGATTTGGTATCGGCAAAAGGCAAGCTGTACATTTGCCAGCCTTTCAGTTCGCTACCGGCAAAGCTTACCTTTTCGGTAATACCTTTTTTGTTTTGCAACAGATATTTACCGAAGTTGATACGGCCCATGTTTTCAACCAGCAAATCAAGTGTAACCTCGCCTTTAGGCAGGCTCACTTCCATGCTGTCTTGCTTTAAGCGGCGGTCGAGCGTACCTAACATTTTACCGTTTACCATCACCACAGCGTAGTCGCGCAAATCAGTTAATTTTAATAGTCCTGATTTACCGCCAGACACTTTAGTGCGGTATAATACGTAACCGTAATCCTGGTTCAAATCTTCGAAGGTAAGCGGGGTTGCATTTTTAACAGCTACCGGAAGATTGCTTAACAATACCGCTTGCTGTGTCAATTTAAACGCCGGCACACTTACGGTAGGTTTGGCCGCAGGTACTGCAGGCAGCTTTTTGCCGGCAGGCAGGTGCTTTTCAATCACCTCGCGAAAGGCCATAAATTTAGGCGTAGCGTTACCAGCCTCATCTAATGGCGCATCATAATCATAGCTGCTGATTTGCGGCTCAAACGGCGACGTATCTTTGTAGTTGGCACCGTTCATGAAACCACGGGTAGTACCGCCATGAAACATGTACATGTTGATAGAAATTCCTGCCTCTAACACACCGTCTAATTTAGCGGCGTAGCCTTTGGCCGGTACAGTATGGTGCGGCGTTCCCCACCAGTCAAACCAGGCCGGATACCATTCTGCTATATAAAAAGGACCTTTACCACCGTGGTTCTCGCGAATCAGTGCTTTTACTTTAGCAGGGTCGTCTAAACCGTTTACGGCAGGCATCAGGCCAGGCAGGTGACCGGCAACCAGGTCGGCTGCAGGGTCACAGGTATAAAGTAAACCGTCAAAACCAGCTTCTTTAAACATGCGCTGGTTGATGGCCAGGTATTCTTTATCGCTACCGTATGAGCCGTACTCGTTTTCAATCTGCACCATCAGGATGTTACCACCGTGGTTAACTTGCAGAGGAGCTAAACGCTTACCTACTTCTTTTATATAAGCTTCGTATTCTTTAAGGTACTGCGTTTCTTTACTGCGCACTACCAAACCTTTTTCGTTTTGCAGCCAGTAAGGATAACCACCAAATTCCCATTCGGCACATACATACGGGCTTGGGCGTAATACTACCCAAAGGCCTTCCTGCTTGGCAATGTTTACAAACTCAGCAATATCGTCTTCGCCAGTGAAGCTAAACTTGCCTTTCTGAGGCTCATGAACGTTCCAGAACACATAGGTACCAATAGTGTTCAGTCCCATGGCTTTGGCCATTTTCATGCGGGCACGCCAGGCTGCACGCGGTACACGCGGATAGTGCATTTCTCCCGAAATCATCTGGAACGGCTTTCCGTCCAGCATAAATGCCTCATCACCTAAAGCAAAAGTGTGCGAACCGGTAATGGGTTGAGTTTGAGCTGGTGCTTTGGCCCATAAAAACAGGCTAAGCGCTAAATATAGATACTTCTTCTTCATGTAAATTATTTCTTTTTCGGATGGTCGTGCAATTGCTTCATTTGCTCATAGTAGGCCTGCAGTATGTAAAAGGCTTTTTTCTTGTTGCCTTTGTCATCATATAAGCCTTTGCGGTTCCAGCCTTCCTGGTATACCGGATTATTACGTTTTGGGGAACGGAAATCGTTCAGCACCCATGGCGATATACCTACATAATTATCTGGCATACGCTTTAACATGGCTACCTGCTCTTTGTAATACCATTCCTGGTACTCTTCACTAAAGCGGGTAAGCGAGTCGGCATGGAAACCGCCTTTAGCACCGGCACCAGTTTCACTGATGAATAATGGCTTGTTGTAAGGCGTTCCCCAACTGGTTTTGCGGCACTGTTCGGGCAGGCCGCCATACCAACCTAAATATTCGTTGAATGCCACCAAATCTACAAATTCTCCCAGCGGATCGTCTATTATATTTAAATTTTTACCCGAAGCATAATTTACCTCTAATGCTGCCGAAACCATACGGGTGTTATCTAAACGCTTGGCTTCAGTAATGAGGCTATGCATAAAGTTGGTGCGAGTTGGGCTGATAGGCGTTTCGTTACCAACCGACCAGATAATGATGCTTGCGCGGTTATGGTCGCGGTAAATCATTTCGGCCAACTGCGCTTTGGCTTTATTTAAAACTTCGTTGCTGCCAAAATTGATAGTCCAGTAAACCGGTATTTCCGACCAAACCAAGACCCCTAATGAGTCAGCCAGACGCGTCATTGTCTCATCGTGCGGGTAGTGCGCTAAACGTACCATATTACAGCCCAAAGCACGAGCCTGCGCTATTAACTGCATAGCATCGGCCTGTGAATATGCCCGGCGCACATCCTGCGGAATTTCGCCATGAACACTAATGCCACGCATAAATACCGGCTTGCCATTCAGCAATACCTGCTTGCCAAAGGCCTCAATGGTACGGAAACCTATCTTATCTTCAACCCGGTTGGTTTTGGTAGATACAATTACTTTGTACAGCTTAGGCGTTTCGTTGCTCCATAACTGAAGCTTAGGCAGCTTTAAGTTTAACTCGGTAGTTTGGCCTGCAGCAGGAATTTGCTTCTTGAATTTTAGCTCCGGTATTTCAATGGTAATTGTTTCGCCCGCCTGAGGGTTATTAATTTTAACCCAACCCGATGCATCTGGGGATGCAGCCGGTGCTTTACCGGCAACAGGCTTTTTTAGTTGTAATACAAAATCCTGGATAAAGCTTTGGGGTAGTTCTACCACACAAACATTGCGGGTAATGCCACCATAGTTCCACCAGTCGGTGTTTAAGGTAGGCACTTCATCAGCGTACCGCTTGTTATCTACTTTTACTACTAAAAAGTTACCTTTTTCTTTTAGTAAACCCGCAGGTATTTCGAAGTTAAAAGGTGTAAAACCACCTTTGTGCATACCCAGCTTTTTGCCGTTGAGGTACACATCGGCGCGGTAATTTACAGCACCGAAGTACATAAAATAGCGGTTGCCCTGCACCGGCTTGTAATCAAATGATTTTTTATACCAGATGGTGCCCTCATAGTAAGTAAACTCAGGTTTCTGGTGATTCCAGTCGCCCGGTACCTCAAGGGTATACTTATCAATATAACCGTGCTCTTTTTTCTCGGTACGGTCTTTCTGTACGTCGGTATTCCAGTAGGCCTCTGCGTTTTTCTCGTTCAGCTCTTTATAACGGTAGTCATAAAATCCCGTTTCGTACGGGTCTACAATGTATTGCCATTTGCCATTTAAGCTCGTTGTTTTGCGTGCGCCGATATCCGTAATCAGGCTATCCTGCGCATTAACCGCCAGATGGCTCGCCAACAATAATACTAACCAATAAATTCTGTTCATCACTACTTATTAAAAAC
Organism: uncultured Mucilaginibacter sp.; assembly: GCA_964277815.1. Lineage (GTDB taxonomy): Bacteria > Bacteroidota > Bacteroidia > Sphingobacteriales > Sphingobacteriaceae > Mucilaginibacter. The sequence continues at coordinate 10,510 of CAXYKR010000285.1, forward strand.
GTCTAATGTCCACTCGTTCATCCATTTCAATTCAATATCGTCACCTTTAAAGGTGATGGGCAGCCATAAATACCGGCCGTCAATCGCATTTTTGGGTATCCATTTATCTGCCATAAAGATGAAAGCATCTTTTTTACCCGCTACCGGCAACACATAAGTGCTCTGACCACCAAAGGTAATTTCGGCACCCTCGCCTACACATGGGTTGCCGTGATACGTCCAAGGACCATAAATATTTTTTGCGGTAAACCAACGTGCCGGGTTAGGAGCCCAACCAGTGGTACCCGAGCCTATCATATAATAAACACCATTGCGTTTAAAAAGCGCAGGTGCTTCGGTATAACGACCGGCATAAACCCGCGAAAACTTGCCGGTATGCCCGGTATAATCATCAGTTAACTCGGCTACATCCAAGGTAGCATTCTCTTCTGCCGAAAAAATGTGATAAGCCTTCCCGTCATCGTCTACAAACACATTCATGTCACGGGCCATTTGGCCACCGGGTACATCGCGGCAAAAGAAACCTTCCGTTTTATTTCTTGGCTTTGCACAATCCACCTTATCGTCATCCGGAGTTCCGGGTGGGTAGTAAGGCATCTGACCAGCGTTAGGCCGGTAGCTTTTGATGAAGGTATACGGGCCGGTTGCTTTATCGCTGGTGGCAACCCCTGCACGGGCCGCTTTATACCCCTGGCCCAAAAGTTCCAGGTGAAACCACATCACATATTTTTTAGTCTTTTTATTGTAGACTACCTTCGGGCGTTCCAGTATACAGCCTTTGGCAATATCGCTGGTGGTATCTGGTGATACCTTTAATGCAATGCCTTCATCTTTCCAGTTATATAAATCTTTAGACGAATAGCAATGCACGCCAACCATCGCGCGGTTGCCTGCACCACCCTCAATTTTATGTTCGCCGTACCAGTAATAAGTTCCTTTATTGTACAGCAAACCGCCGCCATGCGCATTGATGTGTACGCCCTTATCATCAGGCCAGATGGTACCCGGCGTAAACTGCGTTGCTTTGGCAGCAACCGGTTTAGCCTCCTGAGCATTTACATTGACAGAGGCCGTGACCAGGCCGGCTGCCAGTAGTACAAATGCGTAAAAAGATTTTATTAGATACATGAATTATGGGTGTGTTGTTATTTTTTTAATTCGAAAGCATGGTCGGCAGGCCCGTCTTGTCCGCTCCATATTTTAACCGAGGTCCAAGGGGCAGGCGGTGCGCTCCAAAATTCATCCGTTTCGGGCAAACCCAATGGCATAAAAATATCAGTGCAAATGTATAAGCTGCCGGCAGTGATATAAAACTCGGCCAGCGAAGGTTGGCTACCATACAAGCCGATGTTGAGCCACCCCTCCTTACTAAAAGTATTGGGCGCATTGAGCGTTTTTTTAATTACTGCACCTAGCGCCTCGCGTACCTGCGCCGGGGTGATAGATGAGGGCAGTTGCTTTTTATAAGCCATATCGGCCAAATGATGGAAAACACCGCCACGGTATACAATAGAACGGCCGGTAGCCGGGTAACTGCCATCGGTATTAATCAATCTTTCCAAAATCTGGGCATATCGCTGGCTGATTAGCTTAGCGTTATCTCGCTCCTTCTGGTAAATTTTATGCTTACTGTTGACCTCGTCCAGTATGGCATTCAGGTTGGGATGAATAACAATACTATTGTAGTAATCCAGGTGAAAACTCATGCCATCGGCATACAAACCATCGCCTACATACCAGTGCTGCGTAAACTCGCGAACAGCAAATTCAATGCGTACCGGGTCGTAGCCTAAATCGTATTTATCAAAAAAAGCCTCAATAGCTCCCGAAAACAAAATCCAGTTTGAATAAACAGGCACGGTATTACGGGTAATTTTTAAAGCAGTCACAACCTGCTCTTTTGCCGTCTTATCTAAGTGTTCCCACAACCAAGGCGCCCGGATAAGCGCCAGTGCCACAAACGAGGCATCCACCAGTGGCTGACCACCATTCCATTGCAAATAATCTTTAGCGCTGGGGTTTACGGAGTTGGCTATGCCTTGTAATGCCCATTGGCGATACTGGTCGCGCATTTTAACTTCGGCTAGGTTGCCGCCCTGTAACTGCAACCAGGGGGCAATACCGCACAGCGTACGACCAAAAGCTTCGAGATAAGCTACCTTGCTGCGCTCCTCTTTATTGTCGATAGTGCCAGACGTCATTACGGGCATATTTGCCTTCAACTGGTTTTGAGCAATGTTTTGCATTACCGGACGGGCTACTTTGTCCAAGTAAGCCAACCATTGCTTTCGGTTCAGCGTTGGTACCTTCTCAGCAGCATTGGCAGATACCGATAAGCTCAGCAGCAATAAAAGCAGTAAAGAGTTAGGCTTAATCATTTAAAACGGCTTTACTTTTTGACTTTTACAGGTTTAACTTTCTCAAAAACGTTAACCGGTAAGATGCGACCTGCTTTGTCGAAATACATGGGTGATATGCAGGTTTCGCGATTATATCCGTCCCCTCCCGGAATTTTGAAACGGTGGTAGGCAATACACCACTGGTTGGTACCTGGTACGTTAACTACCG
>CAXYKR010000286.1:0-23438 GCA_964277815.1 uncultured Mucilaginibacter sp.
TAAGCTAACCAATGACAACGGCAAGGTACAGGCCGTGGTAGAATTGGCCGCTGCCGATTTAGGCACCGGCACATACACTATCCTGGCCCAAACCGCAGCCGATGGCTTAGGCCTGCCGGTGGCACAAGTGCAAATCAAAATTGGCGATTCGGATTTACCACCGGCGGCAGGTTCGGTAGGTTCGGTGGGCGCTACCAGTTATGCTAACGCCGTAAATGATGCCTGCTCCAAAATCACGACCGAATTGATGATGAAATCAGGCAAGCAGTTTTTTATTCGCCCTACGGCAGCGCAGCTTATGACCTCCGAGCGTTTAAGCAGTTTTGAAACGCGGATGGATTCTAAGCCATTACCTGATGCCGATAACTATTCGGCACATAGTTTCAATGCCAACTTTGCCGAGGTATGGATAAACCGCTTTACGGGTATGGTTAAAGTGAAACGCTTTCTGGCGGTTACGGCAGCCGGTAAAATTATTAACCCTAAAACAGCACGTTCACAAATTATCGGCGGTAACGTTTGGGGCATCGGCATGGCCATTACCGAAGAATCAGTCATCGACCCACGTTGGGGCAATTTCATCACCCGCTCCTTTGCCGATTACCACGTGCCCGTAAACCTGGACGTAGGCAACCTCGACGCTATTTTTATTAACGAGGATGATAAGCACGCCAACAAATTAGGTGTAAAAGGCATTGGCGAGGTAGGCATTGTAGGCGTAGCCGGAGCCATAGCCAACGCCATATTTAACGCAACCGGCAAACGGGTAAGAGAACTACCTATTACGCCGGATAAACTGATTTAATAATAATCCCCGGATGCCTGCACAAAGACACCGGGGATTATTTTTTATAAGCATTATTTCGCTATCAAGATTCTCTTGCCCTCACTATGCGCACCAAACTCAGGCGCGTACATACTTTGCACGGTACTGATACCGGTAGAAAAATTGCCCGGTTGCGCCACCCGCAGTTCATACTCAAATACATAATTACCCTTGCTCAGTCGGCTGATAAAGAAATTAGTGGCCACATCTTTAGTTACCTGATAGTAGTACAAACCCTCTTTATGTTTATAGGCCGACAATACATCCACCGGCTCGGTTCCCGAAGGGCGCATATCTTTTAAGTGGATATACTCATAATCGCGGCCGGCTTTCAGGTAAACTACCACTTTAAGCAAATCGCCCACTTTTGGCTGATGCCGGGTATCAATCTCAGTGAGCACCTTGCCCTGGCCATCTGTTTTCTCGATGAAATATTTACGCTCCAGTTTCAGGTCGGTGTTTGCAGGCGTAATTTTATCTAATTGCTCGGTATACTGCCAGTACAGCGCCCCCCAGCTTACGGTTTTACCCATGTTGTTGATTTGTACTTTGCCCAGCGCAGGTTTAACCGATTCGTCGGCCCAGCTTGTTTTCAGGTAATCGGTTCCGGCCTCGGCTTTGATGTCGGGCTTTAATTCTGTTAATGGTTTTCCGCCCAGCGTAATGGTCGGCAGGACATCCTCAGTAGCGAGCATATCGGCGCCTTTTATCAGCAAAGCATAGCAGGCGGCAGCAGTGGCCTTAGTGGTACGCCAGTTGGTGGTTTGCTTGTTGCGCAGCAGCCATATCTTCATTTCCTCTACCGCTTTAGGGTTGCTGCCGGTTTCGGTAAACAACTCGATGAGCAAAGCCTGCGTTTCTACCGGCGATTGGTACCAGTACCAGCCTGAGCGGTTAGCAGCCCAGTACATGCCCATGTCTTCGCTTTGCTGTGCCCTTTCTAAAAGTGATTTGATAATTGCCTTGGCAACTTCGGGTTTACCCATGCGCTGCATAGTTAAGGCAATCAGCGCTTGCTGGTAAATGTCCTGCCGGAACCATAATTTTGAGGCTTTGCTCAGGTATTGGGTACGCAGGTCAGTCAGCCCGGCGCCCAAGGGCTTGTCTGCAAAATAGCTGCGGGCATACCAGGCATGGATATCGGTAGCACTTAAATAATCTGTGTTAATAACAGCGCGTTTGGTATCGGCCAGCATCTCGGCATCCAGGTAAGCAATGGCTTTGCCGGCGATAGTATTTAATTTCTGATTGCCAGCGCCGGTTATCCCCATGTGGTATAACTGACCAATGCCGGCTACAATATACTGGGTAATATAACGATCGGCCGTGTTACCGCCAAACCACGGGAAGCCACCGCCGGGCAGTTGTTTGTTTTGCAGCTTGTCTAACGTCTGCTCCTGCTCGTAGGTTAGTTTGTTGAGGTCAAACAGTAAGGCAAGGCGTTTCTTCTGCTCCGCTTCGCCCACGGCATCGCGTAGCCAGGGCGTCTCTTCGAGCAGCGCCGACTTCAGCTCCGGGTTCTTTTCCAGGTTAGAGAGCAGCTCTTTGCTGTCGGTCGCCTTCCAACGCTCAAAAATGGCTTTAATGCGCGGATTCTTGTTAACGATAGCTGCCGACAAACTGTTAGCTAAATACCGGCTAAATGCCTGCTCCGAACACTCGTACGGAAACTCCATTAAATAAGGCAAAGCCTGCACGGCATACCAGGCCGGGTTTTGGGTATATTCGAGCGTTAAGGTTTTATTAATCAGCGTTTTGCTTTGCTCATCAACTAACTTGTCAAAATTAAAAACTTTGCTCTGCCCCGACCGCACCAGCATCGGCATACTCTCGGTTACCAACATCCGGTTAGGCAACACCGGCACTGTGTTTTCTTCGCCATCACCGGTTGTATTACTGCTTACGGTTAGTCGGTAGGTCAGCGCATCCAACCCTGCGGGGATGACTATTTTAAATGACACAGCCAGGTTGGTATTGGCTGCCAACGCTACGCTTTGGCTGGCCTCAGCCGGGTTAACCAGCAAACTCACCGGCTGCAGGTTAATGGCATTAAACAACTGCAATTGTACCTTACCGGTTACCGGCTGCAAGGCCAGGTTGCTTACCCTTGCCGACACGGTTACCGTATCGCCTTCACGTAAAAAGCGGGGCATATTGGCGCTTATCATCAGTTGCTTTTGGGTAATTACATCCTGCTGTACATAACCACTCGCCAGCTGCGGCGTGTGCGCTAACGCCCGGAAATGCCATTTGGTAAGCGTTTCAGGCATAGTAAAATCAATAGTCACCTGTCCGTTTTCGTCCGTATGCAACTGCGGGTAAAAGAAAGCGGTTTCGTTAAAATTTTTGCGGATGACAATGGGCTGTTTGCTTAGTGCACCAGCTTTGGTAGTTACTACAACAACGCCGTTGGCTGCTCGTGCACCGTAAATTGCGGTAGCATTCGCACCGCTTAAAACTTCTAACGAAAGGATATCACCCGGATTAATGGTAGTCAGCCCCCCTTGCTCGGTTATAACTCCATCAATTACAAACAACGCGGCGTTACCGGCAGCAATAGAGCTGTTACCGCGTATCATTAATTTAGTTCCGGGTGACGCTGACAGCTCTCGTAAGGTAACCCTATCTTGACTTATAGCCACACCCGGATTAAGACCAGCTAAACTATGATAGACTGTTGATACAGCCCCCGTCACCTCAGTCCTCTTTTGAACACCATAGCCGACAACAACTTCATTCAGCGCATTTTTGCTCATTTTTAATTTTATTTTGATGACTGCAGGTGCATTAGTTTTGGCCTCTTGAGTAACATACCCCACTATGCTGAAAATTAGTGTTGCCCCAACAGGCACTTTGATTTTATAAGAACCACCCGAATTGGTTATCGTACTAATATCGCTTCCCTTAATGCGTACGGCAGTTCCGGGTATAGGCGCTCCGCTTTCGTCAGTAACTGTCCCCGTTATATCATAACCTTTTTTTACCAACGCGGCCTTGCTTTTGTATTGTTTCTCAATCTGTTCGTCAAAGGTCCTGTGCTTCTGCGTCAATTTAGCTTCTCTTGCATAGGCTTCGTACATCCTATTATGACCGCCAAAGTAATTATAACCAAACCAATCCAACTTTTCGTATAGCCGGTTTATAGGATTAACATAAACCGTGCTGCGCCTGAGCGACTGTGTGACATTTTCGCTGATGAAATTTCGGTCGGTCCAGGTATAATAATGCCGCATTCTATCGTTGGATAATTCTAATGCTTGCTGCCAGTTTTGAGGCCTTGCAACGTCATCCAGCGAGGCATCGTACATGCCGGCCAACACCTCGGCCTGTTGCTTTTCATTTTTAAAGCCGCCCACCTGTAACTTCCATTGCTCCTTTTGACCGGGCTGCAATAAGTTACGGAACGAGGTCAGTTTAACATTCAATCGCTTTTCGGGATGCTGCATCAATATTTGCTGGTAGCTGCTCAACAAGCGGTTGTGGTACAGCATCAGGTATTGCACGGCCACGTTATCACTGTCTTTTAAGGTTACTGGCACGTTAAGACTTTGCTGTTTTTGGCTGTGCATCCAGGTTGATGAAACCATTTTAACACCACGATACCGCTCGGCCAGTATGTAAGCATCCAATCCCGGTCCAACCAAAAATTCGGCCTCGCTTCCAGCTTTTACATAGGTACGCACCGGCATAAACCAATTGGCCAGCGCAACGGGCTTACCCGAATTTTGGAGCAAATTAACATACTGCGTAACCGACGCTGTATCGCCACCCGCAGTAATTGCTTTAATGATTATACGGTAAATACCGCCGGGTTGCTTGTACAACTCATTCAAATCAACGCTGACAGGTTTGTTGCCGGGCATGTCAACCGAACGGTTGGCCAGTGTTGCGCTTACAGGCCAGTAAGCGTACTGGTCTTGTTTAAGGTAGGCATAGTCGGGCAACTGACTTTGGTAGTCGGAGTAGCTGAGCGTGTAATATTCGGGCTCGGCCCATAAGCGGTTAATAAATAAACGGCCGGGACTTTGCAGCGCATATACCTGCACCTGCACTTTACCTTTTAAAAACTGATTGTTCAGCGTGGTTAGCCTAACCGGCACCTTGAGCGAGTCTTTAGCCCATTGCAATCTGGGGATGGATGCCTGCAAACTGATATCGTGTGAACCAATCCGAAAAAAAGTACTTCCTGAATGCGTTTCGCCGCTGGCATCGGTAATATCGGCCGTAACCTGATATACATGCGTAGCATTTGCACCAACACGTTCATCGCCGGGGAGTGACTTAAACCGGATGATGTAATTGCCCTGACTATCGGTATTAATCGTGTCCGTAGCTACATCTACCGGAGGCTGATAAGCGTATCTACTATCAAAAGCTCCGCCACCTGTATTGGTAAAAGTTAGCTGATTTTGAGTACGTTGTACGCGATAAGCTACCCGCACTTGCGTTAAACCATAACCAGCAAAAGCCATCACTGTGCCTCTTACTTTAACACTATCGTTAAAATGGAGTGTTTCTTTTACCTCTTTAAACTCCACCTTAAAAGTAGGCCGTTTGTACTCTTCTACTTTAACCGTCAAATCGCCGTCATCAGTACTTAGTTCAACATCGCCAGGAAGAATATTTGGGGGAATAACAAAACTGCCGGCAAAAGCACCAAACTCATTAGTAGTGAATTTAAATTGTTGCAGCGTTTTACTGTTGGCATCTTTCAATTCCAACTCAACAGCTTGGCGGGCCTTTACTTTTCTCTGACGACGTAAGGTTTCAATCTGCAAACCTTTGAAATAAATGGTTTGGCTCGGCCGGTATATTTGCCGGTCGGTAAACAGTATCGTTTTAGGTTTAGGTTCGTCATCTTCATCGTCGGTTTGGCCTTGCACGTACCCTCCATCTTTTGTCAAAGTATCACTACCCCAAACCAACGAAAAATCAAATCCATTACCCTGCAAACCAAGCACTGCATATTTTCCGCTCTTATCGGTTTTACCCTCGTAGGTGAATCGTTCTGTGTGTTGTACTACGTTAATATACTTATAGTGCGCACCCTCCACAATCACTTTTACACCGGTAAGCGGCTTGCCCGAATAGCGATGCATCACCAACAACTCCAAATCATTTTTGGGCGTACTGCGTGTAGTATAGGCCAGGTTACTTACCGCAAATGAAGTATATTGTTCCTCGCTGCTATTAGTAGTATCGGTACCATCAACCTGTAAAACATACTGGCCTACCGGCAAAGCATCCAGTTTAAATTCAGCGGTGTGTCTGCGGTAATCTGTTTTGCCCGGTAAGGTTATTAGTTGCTGTTGTACCGGCTTAAATAATTTAATGAACTGCCGTAATTTTTGCTGATTATTCTTCGGCATCATGTCAGACTGCCATATTTCCTGAACAGCTTTGCTGTACAACGCCTTGTAGTCGTGCATTTGCTTTACCGACAGCCGGTATACTTTTACCTGCGCAGCGGTGACGTTTTTGTAAGTCATTAAAGCCAGCATGAGCCGGCCGGGTACATTTTCACTTTCGACCTTGGCTGACAACACTTTTTCGTCTAACTGCGACAAGCCGGCTATGGCGTTTCGGCCACCAATGCTTTCCGGGAACCTTTTTTTAGCGGTCATATAAGCTCGATGGGCATCAATCAGGCTGTCTTTGGCTTGATAGTACCGCCCCAACAAAAGCCAAGCATCAGCGCTGATGGGTTTATCGTTCAGTTTTTGGGTAATGTTTTTTAGCGCATTTTCGTAGACCGAATCATTGTATGCCGTCGAGCTTTTTTGATACACCAGTTGCAGGCGCTTTAAATCCACGTCTGCTAAAGCTTCGGCATTATTATCATCCAAATGGAACCGGGTAAGTTGCTGCAGCAGTTTAATGCCACGATAAAGTATGGCAGTAGTATCAGTGCTGTTTAATTTTAATGATGAGAAAGTACGGCTGTCGGCCAGCAGACGGTCATGGTTTAGGTTAAAGGCATCCCGCGGGCGGTTCAAAGATGATTCATCGCTCAGGTAAAATTCCAGGGCGCGGTGAGCAAGCAAATCGTACAGTGTAGGGCGCAGGTACCGGGTACTTTTGTCGCCCGTCAAAACATCATCCAGTATAATTAACGGCGTACGCTGCAGCTGCGACGCATTATTCAAAGAAGCCTGGTATAATGAAGTTACCTCTGCCAATAAGGTGGCTAAATCCCAACGGGTAAAATCAGGGTCGGGCTTCAGCAAGCGGCTGCGTTCGCTAATTTGCCAACGGTTTTGATGATAATACTTCCAGTAAGTTTCAGCTAACAGCGACTGCAAAACAAGTTTGGCAGGATACGCAGACCGTTTTACATCTTCCCTGAGCGTATTAATGTTAGCCGCTAATGCATTTTCTTCGATGTAAGCCTGAAAGGTAATGCGGTAAATAGCCGCTCTGATAATTTGCGCTGTATTGCCGTTTTTGCGGGCCAACTGGTCGAGCTTATTCACCTCCACCAATGCTGATTTAGGCAAACCCAAGGAGGAAAGCGAGTCTATCTTTGACTGAATTTGTAGGTAATTATTTTGAGCCAATGCGGATGATAAGCTAAAGCAAAGCAGCACCGGGCAGGCCAGTTTGAGGTATAGGTTGCGCATATAACAGCGTGTGTTTTGGAGGTAGAAAGGTAGTAAATTTTGAATGCTTGTTATGTTAAGGCAACAACAAAAGATGAGGCGGATGCTTTTCATGCTTTCAGGATACCGGCAAACGCGTACTTCCATAAAAACTTTGGTAATTTTTTTTGACCAACCTTGTTTAAGCTGACTCCAGCCCCCTATTACCTTGCAATTCCCGCTTATTTTCACTAAATTTATTAGTAAAATCTTATTCATAGCGGTTGTATTCCTTGTACCGCCGGGGAGCTGTCAGAAAATCCCGAACAAAAACAAGCTGTCATTAATCCTCCTTTCAAGGGAAGACAAAGAGCCTGCGCTAACTAAGGCTGTTAACAGGCGACCGGCATGGTAAATACTATATACAACTGAAAGGGCAAAAATACGCACGGGAACGTAAGGGATTAAAGGACTGAGTGACTAACTGAGCGCATTGAATTTTTTGAAAATTTAAAACGTTTTTAAACATATTCTTTGTTTTTATTGAGGTCAACATTGGTATCATGCCGGGAAGGAGAGCCTGTATCCGGACTTAAGGTTTTAGTAACCTTGCAATCATACTTCACCATCTTGACCTGCAACAAAATTCTATACAATAAACTAATTATCAGACACTTAAAACTTTCATTGCTTTCATAGCAAGTTGTGATATCCAGATAAGGTAGATCTTGCCGGGGCAAGCGCTGTTTCCGCGGTAGGGCAAAGTTTACCCCACCGCGGAAACAGCGCGGAAACACCGCAGGAACAGCGGGTAAATACCGCTTACCCGACGCACTTGTTGCGACTTTGCCTTTTTAGGCTTATTTTGGCTGCACACTACGCTGTTTACTACTATGACATTTTTGAAAAGGCTGCCGGCAGCTTTATTAGTGACGATGGCCGCTATGCAAATGCTCACCGCCTGCAAACAAAGTCCGCCAGCCAAAAAAACAGCGGCCGCCAAGACTATCCAAAACCCATCAAAAGTATCGTTTAAAAAAGTGCAGGGAATTGCCTTTACCGAGGTGCGCCGCGAGTATGCCAATCGCCTGGGTTTTAATGATGAAGGTTACCACCTGGAACCCGAATGGCGGGTAACGTTTCTATCGGACGATACGGTCAGGATTTTTAGTTTGGTGCTGCAAAAATTTATTAAGCAAGAAGTAGTGCTTGACCATGATTCGGTAGTTAACGTAGCGCACTCCTGGCTCAGGGTAAAACATGTTAGCAAAGATAGCATGCTTTTCCAGGTGTTGTATGTGCGCAATATGCACATCGACGAGGATAACAGCAATATATACATGAAACTATACAGCAACGACTACATCAAAAATGTATTGCATACCACTCCGGCGCATCTACAGCTACCGCCCCGCCGCGATACATTGTTTATTCAAAAAAAGGTAGAAGCATCGTTAGCCAACATGAACAAAGCTTTTGCCGCAACCGAACCGGCAATATTGGAAAGCGAGAACAAGAATATTATTATTCAGAAAAAAGAAGTTGGACGCCCCAACTTGTTGAAAGAGGAATTTGTATCAGACAATTATTTGTCGCCCGAGTACACCATCACCATACACAAAGCTTACGCAGATTTTAACGAAAAGATGCAGCTTATTGTGGATGAGAACGGTAAATTGCATTTTGCCAAAAATCTTACTTTCATCTATGACGATTTGGAAAACCGTGTTAAGATAATGAAGGGACTGGTAAGCGGTTACCTTAGCTATTACATTAAAGCTTATCCCGGCCGCACACTTGGCATTCCCCACCCGAGCAGAATCATGGTTTCTGTGCGGGGAATAAAGGACTAATCAGAATCAGTTTTTATAAATCAAAAAGGGATGCACCTTGTAAGATGCATCCCTTTTTGACTTTTGAAGTTTCAATTTTGTTAGTACTTGGTAACCGTTGTTGTTGATGACGGCCCTCTCAGCATGCCCAATACCAGTGATATTACAGCCAGCACCAGTAAAATATGAATAAGGCTTGATACCGAATAAGCAAATACACTGATGGCCCATCCGATTAATAAAATAACAGCTACGATATAAAGTAATTATCTCATGGTAGATAATTTTTGATGTTTATATCTGCACTTAACTCAAAATCGTGCCAAAGAGCAAATGGGAGTATGAAAATTGGGTGTAGACTCTTTGAAAATCATTCAAAAATCACTGAAATCTAAAAACGGAAAAGCCTATAAAAAGCAAAGCCCCCTGATGGGCAGGGGAACTTTTACTAACCAATTATAAACCTAAATTATGAGAAGAGCTGTAGGAGAAGGAGTCGAACCTTCATGGAGTGGTTATGCTTATTGCTAAGCGGTTCCCATTCTCTCCGCCACCGGGACAAGGAGGTGTGTCTGCCAAATTTCACCATCCTACAGTGTTTTTTCTTTTTGTTATTACAAATGTAAGGCAAACATCAACACCTTGCAAATATTTTATTAAAAAAATTAAATAATTGAAATTTTGTCAAATTAAAACTCAATTTCTTACCAAAGCATCAAAATTCACTTTAATCCAGTCATTTTCCTTGATACTTTCTCAATTACTGGTAAGTATCAAGTAGTGATTTATAATTAATGGAATTGCCTCGCGCGTAACCAAACTACTAACTCAGGTAGCCGGGCCCTTGTTTTCCCAATGGTCTTTTATAATCTGACCGTTGGGTCCCGTTTTTAATCGCCGGGCAAAACGTTCGCCTTTGATGTTCCCATGTTCATCCTTCTGGCCCATAAACAACAAAATGAGCCTGCCGGCCTCATCAGTTTTAAAGGCCAGATCATATCGTTTAAATGGCATCTCAATCAAGCTCATTGGCTCATAATTTTTATTGAGCACCTTTTGCAACTCCTCTCCTATTCTCATCACTCCTACTCCATGAACCCCGACCTGAGCATCATACTTAAACCGCGCCTGCATTTGCAGCCTAATGCTGTCGACGCATTGAGCGCAGCAACGCTTTCACCCATGATTTGCATGAGTGTAAATTTTTAAACCTTTATTTGTGCGGACTGTAATCTTTAAACAATCGATAACTGCTATGAATACCTTTAAAATTTTCGGCCTGGGCATAGCATTTGCCTTGGCTTCATTTAATGCAATGGCGCAAAGCCGCGAAGTTCCGGGTGTGGCGCCTATCATCAGGCCCGGCACTACAGCCTTAATGCAATACCACACGGTGCCTAAGTTTACCATCATCCAGTCGCGTAACCAGCAGTACCTCATTAGTGCCGAAGGTTTGAAGCACATGAAGGCCGATTGGGTAACAACCACTAAAATTTTAAGGGACAGCAGCTCGATAAAACCCTATGGTAGAGCAGCACAAAAGGGAGTAGCTATTTGCGTACTGGATGACGCTGACCACCCGGAAGCATTTACAACATTAAAGCCATGGCTTACGCCGTTTAAACCAAAAAGCAGTTGATAATTGATTCAAATTGGATACTATAGCCGTATTTTAACCAAAATGTTACACAAGCGGGTTAAAATAAGCTGACTTTAACAAACAAAATAGGGCATTTTTGAGTTTACGATTAAACAAACTAAACTTATTTATTATGGCTAAGGCTAAAAATGAAAAACCAGCGTCGGGTGGTATTACTGCATATTCGGTAAAAACCAAAACCAAAAACGTACCTATGGTTGACCCGGTTATCGATGTTAAATCGGGACGTTACATTGCAACCGGTAAAGATAGCGACGGCAACAAAATGGCTGCTATTATGAGCAAAGCCACTGCCGAAGAACATATCAAAAGCGGTCATGCTAAAAAAGGTGCCGGCTGGGAGTAATTGTTACACCATAACAGTAAATACACCCGGTAGCATTAGCATACTTTATAGAAAGCAATCTGGACATTCAGGTTGCTTTTTTTGTTTAGTTGTCTTTCGCCCGCTATTTTCACATTATCAAGCTGACTGCACTACCAATACATGATTTGATGGCCAACGCTCATCATATCTTTTGCGATTCAATAACCTCCGCGCTTGCTCAGCCCTATAAAATAGCACATCATCTTTTTATGATACCGTGCTGATATTTGCCTGCCAACATACTTCGCGCTTATGTGTTGTTACATCTGTTAATTAAACAAATCATGGCAAATACTATTCAGTTTAAAAAGACTTTTGAATTAGGCGGCGACCTATCCATTAACCGTTTGGGTTATGGCGCTATGCGTATCACCGGCGAGGGCATTTGGGGCCCGCCCAAAGACCACGAAGAATCCGTCCGCGTATTAAAACGCGCTGTTGAGTTAGGCGTAAATTTTATTGACACCGCCGATAGTTACGGTCCAAACGTGTCAGAAGAATTGATTGCAGAGGCGCTTTATCCGTATAATAACGACTTGGTAATTGGTACTAAAGGAGGCCTGTTGCGCACCGGTCCTAACCAATGGCCGGTTGATGCCAGCCCAAAACATTTGCAGGAAGCACTGGAAGGTAGCTTAAAACGCTTGAAACTGGAGCGCATTGATTTATACCAGTTGCACCGCATTGACCCTAATGTACCGGCCGAAGATACTTTTGCCTTTTTACAAAAAGCGCAACACGAAGGTAAGGTGAAGCATATTGGCCTGTCGGAAGTAAGTGTGGATGATATAAAAAAAGCGCAGGACTTTTTTGAGGTAGTATCGGTACAAAATATGTACAGTGTAGACAACCGCAAATGGGAGGCGGTATTGCAGTACACCCAACAGCACAACATCGCATTTATACCATGGTATCCGCTAAGCGCAGGTAATGTAAAAAGCGAAGCTACTTTGCAGCGTGTAGCCGAAAAGCATCAGGCAACTACGCATCAGGTGGCCCTAAGCTGGTTGTTGCACCATGCCGACAATATCCTGCTTATTCCGGGAACGTCGAAAGTATCGCACCTGGAAGATAATATGAAGGCTTTAGACGTAAACCTGACCGAAGCTGACATGCAGGAACTGGAAAGCATAGCCCAGGGGTAAACTGTAAGTTTATAACTAATAAACGAAGGCAACTGTTAAAAAAATGCAGTTGCCTTTGTCTTTATGTGCTGATGCCAGAGTGGAGCTTTGCTTTGAAATATCAACTAATGTAACGCGAACTAAAACAAGCCTGCTTATAAAACTTTTTTCTAAAAAACGTTTATGCAACTATCACACAATACCATACTAATTACCGGCGGCACCTCGGGCATTGGCCTGGCTTTCGCCCAGGAGTTTAAACAGCGCGATAACACCGTAATAATCTGCGGCCGACGCGAAGACCGGTTGAACGAAATTACCGTTAAGCACCCCGGCATCATTACCCGCGTTTGCGACGTAGCCGATGAGCAGCAACGCCACGAACTGGTAGAATGGCTGGTAAGTAACTATCCTGATGTTAATGTGCTCATCAACAACGCTGGCATCCAGTTATTAACCGACCTTACCCAGCCCTGCGACCTGAGTAGGGTACGCTCGGAGATTGAAACCAACCTGATTGCGCCCATTCACTTGTCGTCACTGCTGGCTCCTCATTTGCGCGATAAAAACGGCGCAGCCATCATAAACATATCTTCCGGGTTAGCTTTTGCACCGTTGGCTTTTATGCCGGTGTATTGCGCTACCAAAGCCGCGGTGCACTCTATCACGCTTTCGCTGAGGCACCAGCTAAAAGATACGCACATCAAGGTTTTTGAAATTGCTCCGCCTGCGGTAGATACCGAACTGGGCCACGACCGCCGCGAAGATAAAAGCCAGTCGCACGGCGGCATGCCGGTAGCCGATTTTATTGCCGGTGCCATTGATGCTCTGCAAAACGACACTTACGAAGCTGCCATTGGCCAAGCCGAACACCTCCGCGCCAAACGCGAGGAACTGTTTGATGCCATGAATAATCAGTAAAGGAAGCTACAGCCCCACCTAAATCCTCCCCTGAAGGGGAGGACTTTTTCATTGCATACTGTCTAATAGTTAATTATACGGTAGCTTGTTTAAATGGTTTTACGTCGATGGTTTCCCATACGTGTCCGGTTACATAGGGGTCGTTGTTTTTCCAGGCTTCCATTTGCTCGTCGCTTTCAAACTGTACAATCATCACCGAGCCTATCATTTTTTCTTCGGCGTTTAAAATGGCGCCACCGGCTATGTAATTGTTATTTTCTTTAAGTTCTTTAACCTTATCTAAATGATGAGGGCGCACGTCCATGCGGCGTTGCTGGGCTTCGGCATCGGTAAAATCGTAAGCGGTAATCACGTATTGTTTCATAATAATCAGTATATAAAAGCTCAACAAGTCATCCAAGCTGCCTGTTTGATTGCTGTTAAACTTTATTAAATAGCATTTAAATCGATTGTAACTAAGCAAACATCGCACAGCCCTTTTCGCCACCACACCAGTTAGTAAGTGTAAAAATTACAATTAAATAAATCATCCGATATTTAAACAGCTTTTATACTTTTGCTAACCATGAATTTAGAACAACTTAAACAGCAATTTGAAACGGTTTTTAACCAACAGGCGCTTGAGAGCTACTTTTGTCCCGGCCGTGTTAATTTGATTGGCGAACACATTGATTATAACGGCGGCCTGGTAATGCCTTGCGCCATCAACTTCGGTACCTGGATGCTCATCGCTCCTAACCAGGATAATGTTTTCCGTTTCAGAAGCATCAATTTTGAGGAGTTCTATGAAATTGGCGTACAAACTTCTTACACCAAAACCGGCCGCGAGTGGTATAACTATCCATTAGGTGTTTTGCACCATTTTGTTGCTGACAGCAAAAAGGTAAAAGGCTTGGATGTACTTTACTACGGCAATGTGCCTATCGGTTCGGGCTTGTCATCATCAGCTTCTATCGAAATTGCAACAGCATTTGCGTTTAACCAGTTTTTCAAGAGCGGTTACAGCAAGCTGGAACTGGTCAAAATGGCTAAATCTGTCGAAAATAACTTTATTGGCCTGAGCAGCGGTATTATGGACCAGTTTGCCGTAGCCTTTGGCGAAGCTAACAAAGCCCTGATGCTGAATTGCGACACGCTGGATTACCAGGCCGTTGACGCTTACTTAGGCGATAATGTATTGGCCGTAATTAACACCAACAAGCCTCGTAAACTGGCCGAATCTAAATATAATGAGCGTGTGCAGGAATGCCAGCAAGCTTTAGCCAATCTGCAGGAAAAATTGAAAATCAATCATCTTTGCGATATTGACGGGGCTACTTTTGAGCAAAACCGTTACCTGATTAATAACGATACTGTTTTAAGACGTGCCCGCCACGTAGTTGAGGAAAACGACCGCGTTAAATTAGCGGCCGAAGCTTTAGCCCAGCATAACCTGGCGGAATTTGGCCGTTTGATGTATGCCTCGCACGAATCATTACAGAATGATTACGAGGTAAGCGGCGTGGAATTAGATACCATTGTTGAATACGCTAAGACTGACGAACACGTAGTTGGTGCACGTATGACTGGTGCCGGTTTTGGTGGTTGTGCTATTGCTATTGTAAAAGCCGACGCGTTTGAAAGCTTCCGTAAAAACCTGGTTGCTTATTATACCGACAAAGTTGGCTACGCGCCATCAGTATACGCTACCAGCATTTGCGATGGCGTGCACGAACTGAAAAACTAAACAAAAAAGCATACTTTTAATGGTTTACTGAGGATGCGACAGGCCCACAACGAGCTTAGCGTATCAGCAGTAAACCATTGCTATTTTATACGTATTTATGCGAAAATTAAAGTTAGACGAGCTTAACCGGGTTTCGGTTGATGAGTTTAAGGAGCAGGAAAAACTGCCCGTGGCTATTGTGCTGGATAATGTGCGAAGCATGCACAACGTGGGCTCCATATTTCGCACCAGCGACGGCTTTGCCGTAGAGCGGATTTGTTTGTGCGGTATTACCAGTCAGCCGCCCCACCGCGAGATTGAAAAAACAGCTTTGGGTGCCACCCAGTCGGTTAACTGGACTTACCATGCCGATACGGTAAACGCAGTAGACCAGCTTCGCGAAGAAGGCTATACCATAATTGCGGTTGAGCAGGCTGAAAACAGCACCATGCTGCACGAATACCAGCCCCTACCCGACTATAAATTTGCGCTCATTTTTGGCAACGAAGTAAACGGCGTGGCCGACGAGGTAATGGCTAAAATAGATACTTGCATAGAGATACCGCAGTTTGGCACTAAGCACTCGTTTAATATTGTAGTGTCGGCAGGGATTATTTTGTGGGATTTTTTTGCTAAATTGAAACTTACCCGATAAAATGAACGCCGTTGCCAAAAAGCTGTTAATGAAATCTGGCCAAAGCTGGCTGCTGTTCAACGCGCCCGAAAATTACCTGACCACGCTCGACCCGCTGCCCGAAAACTCGCAAATTGGCTATGTGGCGCAAGGCCGGTTTGATGGCATTCAGCTATTTGCAATTAATCGTGCTGAACTGGCAGAAAACCTCAAACAAATACAGCCAGTGTTACAGCCTGACACCGTTTTATGGATTGTTTACCCTAAAAAAAGTTCGGGCATTGCGTCAGACCTGGCCATGATGAGCAGTTGGGACGAGGTAACACCTTACGGCCTCACTGGTGTTACTGCAGCCGCTATTGATGCCACCTGGACGGCATTACGCTTTCGCCCCATTGAACATTCAAAAATATCCAACACCCGCAACAGCGAGATTGAAAAAAACGAGTACGCTGCCTTTATTGATGTTGCTAACAAAAAGGTAATCTTACCGCCCGAAATGGCTTCTGAGCTGGCCAAGGCCCCGGTTGCGTTGGCCAATTTTGAAAAGCTATCGTATAGTAACCAAAAAGAATACGTGTTATGGGTGCTTACCGCCAAACAGGAAAAAACCAAAGTAGACCGACTTGCAAAAACCATCGAAAAGCTGCTGGCCGGTAAAAAAAATCCTTCCGATAAATAATCAGCGTTTTCCTATCCAAAGCATCAACCATACGCTGCTTTTACTGTTATAGCAGCATGACAGCAAAATTTATAGAACTTACAGATAAAAACGGCCGCCCGGCCCTCATCAACGTAAATCATATTACCTCTATCGTTGTATACACCGAACCCGAAGAACGCGTGCATGTATACGTTACGGGCGATAATCAATCCTTCGTTACTGTAAAAGAAAATTACGACCAAGTAAAGCAAATGGTGATGGCAGTGGAGTAATACTTTGATTAGAGATTGATTTCGCTGATTTAGGAGATGATTAGACTGATTATGGAATGATTGCACCCATTTTGATAAGATTTTATTGACTTTTTTTTAATTAGCATTTAGATGAATTACGCATATCACCTTTGTTTTGTAATTAGTTAGAAAGATTGACAGACACTGCGTCTTCTACTATATATACAAACGCGTTGTCAATAGAATCAATCCTATACCTGCGAAATCAAATAGTCGATACAATCAATCTATAATCAGCGATATTGTCCCCTCCAAATCAATGAAATCACTCTTAAAATCGGTGCAATCAATCAATTAGGAACTCAATATTCCGTTTTAACCCGGCAAACTTGGTACGCTTAA
Organism: uncultured Mucilaginibacter sp.; assembly: GCA_964277815.1. Taxonomy (GTDB): domain Bacteria; phylum Bacteroidota; class Bacteroidia; order Sphingobacteriales; family Sphingobacteriaceae; genus Mucilaginibacter. The sequence goes on from CAXYKR010000286.1 coordinate 16,947, forward strand.
CGGCTGATTTTTTGAAGACTTGCTGAAAGGTTTCCTGGGTAATTTCCTGCCAGTCGCGTTGGGTCATGCCTAATAGGTCCGGGTGTGGGTTAAAGGCGGGTTCCTGGTGTGGGGTCGAGAAGCGGTTCCAGGGGCATACGTTCTGACACACATCACAGCCAAACATCCAGTTATCGATTTGCCCTTTAAATTCCTGCGGAATGTTGTTTTTAAGCTCGATAGTTAGATAAGAAATGCATCGGCTGCCGTCGACCACGTAAGGTGCAACAATAGCATCCGTTGGGCAGGCATCAATGCAGCGGGTGCAGGTACCGCAATGGTCGGTGGTGGATGCAATGTCATAACCCAGCTCGGCATCTACAATTAACTCGGCCAAAAAAAAGAAGGAGCCGCTTTTTTTGTTGATAAGGTTGGCGTTTTTACCCACCCAGCCCAAACCTGCCCGCTTGGCCCAGGCTTTATCCAACACTGGTGCCGAATCTACAAATGCCCTCCCGCCTACATCGCCAATCTTTTCCTGAATGAAGAAAAGCAGTTGGCGCAGTTTGTCTTTAATTACTTCGTGATAATCCAGGCCATAAGCATACTTGGATATTTTTGGCGCCAGCGGGTCGGTCTGCTGCTGGTCGTTATAGTAGTTTAAGGCCAGGGAGATGACGGACTTAGCGCCGTCTACCAGTAAACGCGGGTCGAGGCGTTTATCAAAATGGTTTTCCATGTACTGCATTTCGCCATGGCGGCCCTGCTGCAGCCATTTTTCCAACCGTGGCGCTTCCTCTTCCAAAAAATCTGCCTTGGCAATACCGCAAAACATAAAACCCAGGCGTTGCGCCTCGGCTTTAATTAACTGGCTGTATTTATACAGATTTTGGTTCACGATGCAAAGTTACGCATTTGAATATCAGCTTATCGTCTGTTTTTCCACGTGATTAGCTACAACCCGTGATGCTATTAAGCTAATTAAATACTCGTCAAAACAGGCAAACACTATACCCATGCCCGCGTTGTATAACCACATAGCAATAACTGGATGCTGCAATTTATAAACGACTTACCCCAAAATATTGTAGGCATACACGCCGTGGGCGAAGTGACCAAAGAGGACGTAGATACGGTGCTGATACCCCGCCTGGACGACTTGGTGAAGAGACAGGGCGAAATTAACTACCTTTTAGTTCTCGAAACCGATGCGCAGAACTTTACCGCCGGTGCGTTGCTTGAAGACATCAAAGCCGGTCTGAAGCATTTCACCAAATGGAAAAGAGTAGCTGTGGTTACCGACCAAAAGAGTGTCGAGTGGTTTACCACTCACATTTTCCGCTTTTTAATACCGGGCACGGCAAAAGGTTTCCCGCTGGATGAACTGAAAAGCGCAGTGCATTGGATAGCTGAAGAATAATTAATTATTAATACAAATACATAACCTATGGCAACTGAAAACATCCCGAATGGTAACGAAGATACCAGCCCAAACAACGACCAGCTTGGCGAAAACGCCGGCGACAGCGAATTAAGTAAAGGCAACACACCAACCGAGCATAACAAAGAAGACGGTGAATTGGTAGAAACTGTAGTACCCGACAACGACAGCGGCATACCCGGCCCGCCAAATGAAGAAAGCTCGAACAAAGGTGAAGGCCCATCAAACGAAAACCTGTAAAAACACAAAGCCCCTGCCGTTCGTTGACAGGGGCTTTGTTATGTAATGTGCCTCTTAGAAACTATTGCGGATGCTGTTGCTAAGCGTTTTGGCACTCCAGTAGCCGCTATCTAAAATACGACGAACGGTCATCAACGGGTCGTTAGCGTCACGCTTTTCGGCCAGTTGGAAAGCCATTTTAAAGCCTCGTTTGTGCAGTTCGGGTAAACCTTGTACATTCCATAAACCGAATGGATAAGCAAAGTAGTCAATCTTTTTACCAGTAATTTCTTCCAGTTTTTTGGTTGGTTTATCAATTTGTGTTTCCCAATCCTTACCTGCAAATTTTTTGAAGTTATGGTGGTCCCAGGTGTGGCTGCCTATCACGTTGCCCTCGTCAGACAGTTGTTTTATCTGCTCTTTGTTCATGTAATGCGGCCGGCCAATAGATACCGTCATGATAAAATAAACACCTTTAAAGCCATATTTTTTCAACTCCGGGTTGGCAATGGTAAACTGGTCAAGGTCGGTATCGTCAAACGTAAGCATAATAGGCTTGCTCGGTAATGCTGCACCTGTAGTTAAATATTTATATAATTGGTCGGGCAGGATGGTGTGATAACCACTGTCGGCCAGCATTTTTATTTTTTCTTTAAACGCTGCGATAGGTACAATATAGTCTTTGGCACTTTTAGAGTCGCTGGCGCGCCAATCACGTATTTGGTGGTAGCACAAAACAGGTACCTGTTTACGGGCCATAATTTCGGCGTTGCTGGCCATCTTGCCGGGTTTACCTTCGGCAGCATTGGTAGCGCCCGCTGCGGTAGTTGTAGTACTGGTGGTGGTAACCGTACTATCGGTAGTGGTATTGGCACCTTTGCCCTGCTGGCAGGCGGCTAAACTGAGTGTGCAGGCAGCTGCAACAACGGTAAATAATTTAAACATGGGTCTAAAGCAGATATAAATAGCTGCCGCAAATTAAACAAAACGGTTTTAAAAAACAGAGCCCGATAATTTTTTATCAGACTCGTTGGGCTAATTCCGTCAACAGGTAACCAGCAATCGCATCAATCATTTTCAGGATGACTTGTTCCGGTTCATCGTCAAAAAACAGGCGAAGCTGCCAGGGCTTGCCCTTAAAAAAGCCGTGGACAAACATGGTGCCCACCGGCTTTTCTTCCGTTTCGCTGCCGCCCGGTGCGGCCAGCCCCGTAACGGCCACAATAACATCCGCCGGTATGAGTTTACTTAAGCCGACGGCTAACTGCTCCGTGACCTCTGCCGACTCGGGCGTGTATTGTTCAATCATTTCGGCGGGCACGCGCAGCAAGGTTTGCTTAACGCTTACATCGTAGCAAACAATACTGCCTTTCAGTACGCAGCCACAATTGGGTATCAGGGCAAACTCCGAAATTACTTTGCCGGCAGTCACACTCTCGGCAAAGGCGATCGTTAAATTATGGTTTTTTAAAGCATGACTACAGGCAATAACAACATCTGATGGCATAACAATAATTGGTTTATTGTTGGGTAGACATCGAAAAAGGATAATCTGTTTGCTCGGTACCTCTTATTTTATTAGGTGAATTTTGTAATTTTAAATTAATTGTTGCACCTTTTTGCAATTCCTGATGGCTTAACCAATTGGCATTGTAGAGCTTACCGTTGTAGTCCAGGCTGTTTACATATTTGTTTTCGTTGCTGTTTGCCGGGGCGTTAATCACCACTTTTTTGCCATTCTCTAAATTCAGGGTCATCTTCTTAAACAGCGGAACGCCTAACACGTACTGGTCTGATGCCGGGCAAACCGGGTAAAAACCCATGGCCGAAAACAGGTACCAGGCCGATGTTTGTCCGTTATCCTCGTCACCGCAATAGCCATCGGGCGTAGCTTTGTACAAGCGGTTCATGGCCTCGCGCACCCAATACTGGGTTTTCCAGGGCTGGCCGGCGTAGTTGTACAAATAAATCATGTGTTGTATAGGCTGATTGCCATGTGCATACTGCCCCATATTCATAATCTGCATTTCGCGTATCTCATGAATCACGCCGCCGTAATAGCTGTCGTCAAAAATAGGCGGCAGGCTAAATACCGAGTCCAGCTTGGTCGTAAACTTATTTTGGCCGCCCATCAAATTAATCAAGCCCTGCACATCATGAAAAACCGACCACGAGTAATGCCAGCTGTTGCCCTCGGTAAAGGCATCGCCCCATTTAAACGGGTTAAAGGGTTTCTGAAAGCTACCGTCTTTATTTTTCCCGCGCATCAGTCCGGTTTGTGGGTCAAACAGGTTGCGATAGTTTTGCGAACGCTTTTTATATAAATCAATCTCTGCCTGCGGCCGTTTCAACGCTTTGGCCAGCTGGTAAATAGCAAAGTCATCGTAAGCGTATTCTAAAGTACGGGCTGCATTTTCGTTGATTTTCACGTCGTACGGCACATAGCCTAACTCGTTGTAATATTTTACTCCGGCACGGCCTACAGCACTAATTGGGCCTTCGTTATTGGCGCCATGTATTAAGGCTTCGTAAAGTTTATTAATATCATATCCTCTCAGGCCTTTTACATAGGCCTCGGCCACTACCGAAGCCGAATTGTTGCCCACCATGATATCGGCATAGCCCGGACTGCTCCACTCCGGCAGCCAGCCGCCTTCCTGGTAATCGCTGATGAGGCCTTGTTGCATTTCTTTGCTAATAGATGGGTACATCAGGTTGAGGAATGGGTACAAGGCACGGAAGGTATCCCAAAAACCGGTACCGGCAAACATATAACCCGGCATGGTTTTGCCGTTGTAAGGGCTGTAATGCACCACCTTGTTTTGAGCATCAATCTCGTATAATTTGTTCGGGAACATTACCGCCCGGTACAAGCAAGAGTAAAAGGTGCGGGTTTGGTCAACGCTACCGCCTTCTACTTGCAAGCGCCCCAATACTTTGTTCCAGGCCTGATGTGCTTTTTCTTTGGTAGTTTCAAAGTTGTCGGTGCCAATCTCCCGTTTCAAATTTAGTTCAGCCTGCTCAAAGCTGATGAAAGAGGACGCTACCCGCAGGTGTACCTTTTCGCCTCTGACAGTTTTAAAACCAATAATGGCGCCGGTGTGGTTTGCGCTAACCTCGAGCGAGTCGTGCGCCAAGGTTTTGCCATGCCATGCCTTAGCTACGGTAAACGGCTTGTCGGTATAAATTACAAAGTAGTTTTTAAAGTTAATCGGCTTGCTGCGGGCATTTTTGGTGCTATAGCCAATAATCTTATTTTCCTTCGGGATAATTTTGATGTAAGAGCCTTTATCCAACGCATCAATCACAATAAAAGAACTGTCGTTTTTTGGATAAGTAAACTGAAAATGAGCGGCACGTTCGGTGGTCGTCATTTCGGCAGTGGCATCGGCATCGGCCAAAAATACACTGTAATAATAAGGTTTCGAAACCTCCGATTTATGACTGAACCAGCTGGCACGTTCGTCCTGGTCAAACTTCATTTTCCCGGTAACCGGCATAATGGCAAACTGGCCATAATCATTCATCCAGGGCGATGGCTGATGCGTTTGTTTAAAACCGCGTATTTTATCTGCTGCGTATTGGTACATCCAGCCGTTACCCATATTGCCCGTTTGTGCCGACCAGTAGTTCATGCCCCAGGGCAGGCCTACAGCCGGATAAGTATTGCCATTTGACAGGTCGGGTTTAGAATCGGTACCCATTAAAGGGTTAACCCAGTTGGCCGGGTCGGCTACTTGGTTTACCTGTTGGGCAAATACTGCTGCAGGTGCCAGTAGTGCAAAGAGTAAAAGGCGGAGTGATTTCATCAGGAAATGAATTGTTGTTTCCAAATATATAAGCTTTACCCGAATTACGAATCTTGGCAGTAAACAGCAAAGCTAAAACGTTTAAATTGTTGCATAAGAAGCAATGCATTTCTGTGATCTCAGCTTATGCACAGCATTTTCATTCCGTCGAAAATAGTTTACCGCCGGGCCGTTCCAGGTTTCTTTTAACTCAAGATTTTCTCTAAAAAACAATTTTAATTTTCTCGTAACTATTGATTCACTGATTCAGTATAAGTGCTTAATTATAAAAAATAATATGCGCTGCAATGCTCAGAAAAGCGATTTAGAGCATAAAGCTTATCAAATAACTGAGTTCATAATATCATAAATAACTGTCGATGTCTAAACTAATACTCTTTTTATTCGCCCTGTTGCTTTTTATATGTACAGGGCCATCTCATTCACACGCGCAAATCATGAACGAACGTTATAACAATGTGGCCTTTCAGCTTACGGCAGGTACACAGGGTGTGGGCGGCGATTTTCATTTCGGCCTGGCCCGCAAGCTTTCGCTGCGTGCAGGCGCTGCTTTTATTCCGGTAAAAGCTAACAATGTGTTTACCATCTCAGGATTTCAAAGCACCAATAACGTTTCGGTAAAATTCAGCAATATTCACTTAATGGCCGATTTTGCACCATTCACAAATGCGCAGGGCTTCAGGTTAGTAGCAGGTGCCGGTTACCTGTACCAGGCCACCGGTGGTTTAGAGGTTATCCCTACTGGAACTTATAACGTAGGCAACTACAATTTAACTCCGGCTGATTTAGGCAAACTTAATATTGATGTAAGCTGGAAAGGCGTAGCACCATACCTGGGTATCGGCCTTTTCAAAGGCATCCCTAAGCGCCGCTTCAACGTAAACTTCGACTTCGGAACTTACTATATGTCGCAGCCACGTACCCGTGTGGTAGGTACCGAAATGCTAGCCGACAACTACAAGCTGGAACCCCAGTTTAACTCAAACCTTAAAAATTACCGCTGGATGCCGGTAATGCAAATGAACTTCAATTTCAGAATCCGTT
>CAXYKR010000287.1:0-3869 GCA_964277815.1 uncultured Mucilaginibacter sp.
TAACGGGCTCCATACAATGGTGCTTACCTTCTGGTCAATACCCAATGGCATCAGTTCCCACTCAAATTCGCGGTCGAGTAGGGAATAATAAGCCTGATGAGCCACATAACGTGCCCAGCCATAACGCTCTGAAACGGATAACGACTTCATCAAATGCCAGCCCGAAAAGTTAGAGCAGGCTATATAGCGTATCTTGCCGGCGGTAATTAAATCATCCAGCGTTTTCAGTGTTTCTTCAACGGGTGTGTTACCGTCAAAGCCATGCAGGTGATAAATATCAATGTAATCTGTTTTTAAACGACGCAGGCTATCCTCGCATTGTTTAATCAGATGCGAACGTGACGAGCCAAAATCGTTCGGCCCGTTGCCCATCGGGAAGGTAGCCTTGGTAGAAAGAATAGTTTGATGGCGGATACCCTCAATGGCCTGCCCTAATATTTCTTCGGCTGCACCGCCGGAATAAATATTGGCGGTATCAAAAAAGTTCACGCCGGCATCCATACAAAGATTAACCAGGCGTTTGGCTTCTTCAACCTGGGTATTACCCCAGGCTTTAAAAAACTCGTTACCACCACCAAAAGTGGCAGTACCAAAACTCAGCACCGGTACAAATAACCCCGATGCTCCTAATTGTCTGTGTTCCATAACTGCTTAAAGAATTTATAGGTTCAAATTCACTTATTTGCCTTGCTCCTCTTTCGGAAAATCAGCACCAACGGTAGTTTCTTCCCAGGCATCGAAATCTTTTTTCAAAACATCCAGTTTGTTACGGGCACCTTTCAAGGCTGCTTCGCCCAACAGCAAACGTAAAGGAGGATTTTCAGACTCGACTGCCTTAATCATGGCTTTAGCTGCGCGCACCGGATCGCCGGGTTGGTTACCGCTATAGCCACGAATGTTGTCTTTGTTAGCCCCTGCCGTTTCTTTGTAGTCGTCAATCACAACCTTGCTGTTATTGGCCGACCTGCCAGCCCAATCGGTACGGAAACCGCTTGGTGCTATCACGGTGACCTTAATACCCAATGGTGTAACCTCTTTAGCTAACGATTCTGAAAAACCATCAACAGCAAACTTAGTAGCATTGTAAAAACCAACTGCCGGGAACCCTACCAGGCCACCAATAGAGGCTACGTTTAAGATATGACCGCTGCGTTGTTTACGTAAAATGGGCAGTACGGCTTTAGTTACATTGGCTAAGCCGAAAAAGTTAATCTCGAACATGCGACGCACCTCATCCTCCTCACTTTCTTCAATAGCGCCGAAATAGCCTATACCAGCATTATTTACTAGCACATCAATCTGCCCAAATTTATTTTGTACCTGCTGTACCGCAGCCGAAATTTCATCAGCTTTGGTAACATCCAGTTTTACAGCAATAGCATTATCTGGGTATGCCTCTACAATATCTTTAACATCATCTGTATTTCTGGAAGCTACTGCTGCACGGTAACCTGCAGCCAGGACTTCTTTAGCCAATTCGCGGCCAAAACCGGTTGAGCAACCAGTGATAAACCATACTTTACTCATAGTAGTTGTTGTTTAATTTAACGTTTGTGTCAAAGTAACACACCAACTCCGAAATGTTTGTCAGGTGTTTATCAGGATAAGGTTAGCCAAATAATTAGGGACGCTTTGCTGACACTGTATAAAACAAAAAAAGCCGCCTTTTTGCAAAGGCGGCTTACATTTCACTTATTCAAAAAACTAAAGCTTATTCAACTTCTTCAGTCAGGTTTTCGCCCGATACTATTTCTTTAATCTTGCCTTCCAGTTCTTCAGCCAGTTCCGGGTTATCAATAATCAATTGCTTTACGGCATCACGACCCTGGCCTAAGCGGCTGTCGCCATAGCTAAACCACGAACCTGATTTTTTGATAACGTTATGCTCAACACCTAAATCAATAATCTCGCCGGCTTTAGAAATACCCTCGCCAAACATGATATCAAACTCGGCTAAACGGAATGGAGGGGCAACTTTGTTTTTAACGATTTTTACTTTTACACGGTTACCTGATACCTCATCGCTATCTTTAATTTGCGATATACGACGAACGTCTAAACGTACCGAAGCGTAAAACTTAAGGGCGTTACCACCGGTAGTAGTTTCGGGGTTACCGAACATTACACCAATTTTATCACGTAACTGGTTGATAAAGATACAGCAACATCCTGTTTTGCTGATGGTACCGGTAAGCTTACGTAAGGCCTGAGACATTAAACGGGCATGTAAACCCATTTTTGAATCACCCATCTCGCCTTCAATCTCACCTTTAGGTACCAGGGCAGCTACGGAGTCAACTACCAAAATATCTATAGCTCCTGAGCGAATCAGGTTATCGGCAATTTCCAAAGCCTGCTCACCATTATCCGGCTGAGAGATTAAAAGGTTTTCAACGTCAACACCTAACTTTTGTGCGTAAAAGCGGTCAAAGGCGTGCTCTGCATCTATAAAGGCTGCAATGCCACCTTTTTTCTGCGCTTCGGCGATGGCGTGTATGGCTAATGTTGTCTTACCCGACGACTCCGGACCATAAATTTCAATAACACGGCCTTTAGGTAAACCACCTACACCTAAAGCTAAATCGAGGGTAAGCGAACCGGTCGGGATAACCTCGATAGGCTCGATTACAGAATCACCCAATTTCATGATGGTTCCTTTACCGTATGATTTTTCCAGCTTATCCAGTGTAAGCTGTAATGCTTTTAATTTATCTGCGCTTGCGTTACTCATCTTAATTATTTTCTATAACAAATATACCTATTTAAGTTCAAATACTAAAAAAATTAGTAATTTATTTTAAGTGCTGTAAATATAAAAAAGTTAAGCTTATACAAATATTTTCAGGTTTACAGACAGATATAACAAACACTTAGGGCTTGTTGTGTCGTATAAAAGTACAGCTTATATTTTATTTAATCTTCATCATTATGCCATTAAAAAAGGGCGAGTTTGTTCCGGCCATTGTTAAACGCGTTGCGCGCCACAGCTTTAAGTATGGCTGGCACGGTAACTATCCTACCTGGGAAGCTGCCCAGCAAAAAACTACCGGCTACGATGCCAACTCTGTTTTGCAAAGGGTTAAGGCAGGCGCTTTAAAAGTAAAAGAGGGCCAGTATGCTTACGAACGTGACGGTATTAATTACCCGCATATTGAGGTGGCTTATCCCCTGCTGGCTACCTTATTGTGGATTGCATCGCAGAATAACAATCATTTAAGTTTAATAGATTACGGCGGCTCGTTGGGTACTTCCTACCGGCAAAACTTCCCGTTTTTGAAACACCTGCATAGCCTGCAATGGAATTTGATTGAGCAGCCCATGTTTGTGGAGGAAGGCCGCAAGAATTTTGAAGATGAGCATTTGCGCTTTTACTACTCGCTCGATGAGGTATTGCCGCGTTACCAGCCACAACTGCTGTTATTTTCGAGCTCATTGCAGTATATGCAAAAGCCGTACGAACTGCTTGCCCAAGCTAAACAATCGGGCATCCCATATTTAATGATAGACCGCACAGCTTTTATTGATGCGCCTGAAGACCGCCTTACCATACAAAAAGTGCCACCTGCATTTTATGATGCCTCATACCCCTGTTGGTTTTTTAGCGAAAGCAAAATGAATAACTTTTTGCAAGACACTTACGAACCTGTTTTTGGCTTTACCTCGGGGCAAAAAGTTGTTTTGGGTCTGGAAGAACTGGATTATACCGGGCAATTGTGGAAGAGGAAAGTTTAACGTGTCATAAAAGAAGATACTTTCGTCGGGACAAAAGTATCTTCTTTTATGACACGTTAAACTTTCCTCTTCCACAAATGCCCGGTATAATCCAGTTCTTCCAGACCCAAAACAACTTTTTGCCCCGAGGTAAAGCC
>CAXYKR010000288.1:0-9165 GCA_964277815.1 uncultured Mucilaginibacter sp.
GGCTGCGATTATTATGCGGATGCAGCGGGCAAAGAATGGTTAGCATGCTATCGTCAGGCATGCTTTGCGCAAAGTTTACTACGTCGGTTACTGTATCTTTTTTTACCTGTTTGCCCGATACCGGCGATATGGTTTTGCCAATACGCGAAAACAGCAGTTTGAGGTAATCGTAAATTTCGGTACTGGTGCCTACGGTTGAGCGCGGGTTGCTGGTAATTACTTTTTGCTCAATAGCAATGGCCGGTGCAATGCCTTTAACATAATCTACATCAGGCTTGTTCATCCGTCCTAAAAACTGGCGGGCGTATGAGGATAAGCTTTCTACGTAGCGGCGCTGCCCTTCGGCATAAAGCGTATCAAAGGCCAGTGATGATTTACCCGAACCCGACATGCCCGTAATAACTACCAGCTGATTTTTAGGAATGGCAATGTCCAGATTTTTTAGATTGTGTACACGCGCCCCCTTGATGATGATATGTTTTTGAGGATCTTTCTCAGTTTCTACACTCATGATATTATATTGTAGTTCATGATTACGGAGTTAACAGCTATAATTGCAAACGAGCAGTGCAATTAACGAACCACGATCTTGAATTTTTAATTACAAAAATCCTAAATAAATTAGCATTATGCAAATTTGCCTTGCTCAGCCTTTTGTAAAAACAAGTACTAAATTTCTTTTAAATAAATTTAGTACAATATTGAACTTTCTTATCAACGTCGATTAAACCTCGTCGCTAATAATCAATCCAAATAAAAGATTGGTTGCCAATCCACGTAATCAGTACTTTACGTATATAAACCGATAACCTAAATAAATATTGCCGGTAAAATTTTAATTTAAGTAGATGTTTCTATGGCTGTTAAGGGTTTGTCATCATAATGTGTTATAACATATAAGCGCAAAAATTATTTGCATATTAACACAATATTCACTTTATTTGATATAGTAAACAAAAGGAACCCCTATAGAATAGAACTTTACTTAAAACGTAGTTTAATTTAAATTTATTGATTTTAAAGTAGAAGTTCTATGGATTTTCATTTGAAGAGTGATCAGGATTTAATCCATTTATATATAGCAGGGCATGAGGGAGGGCTCATTGAGCTAATCCGCCGCTATCAGTCTAAAATTTATACCTCTATTTATTTACTGGTGAAAGATGAGTATCTGGCCGAAGATATCTTTCAGGATACTTTTATTAAAGTAATCAATACTTTAAAAGCCGGTAAGTATAACGAGGAGGGTAAGTTTTTACCTTGGGTGAGCCGTATTGCGCACAACCTGGTCATCGACCATTTCCGTCGCGAAAAGCGTACACCTTTGGTAAACGGTGGTGATGACTTTGATATTTTTGAAGTATTGGGTCATTACGACGAGAGTACCGAAGACCGCATGGTGCGCGAACAAACCCATAAAGATTTAAAAGCTTTAATACATTTGTTGCCTGCCGAGCAGAAAGAAGTGTTGATTATGCGCCACTTTGGCGACATGAGCTTTAAAGAAATTGCAGATGTAACCGAGGTAAGCATTAATACCGCTTTAGGCCGTATGCGCTATGCACTCAACAACCTGCGTAAAATGATGCAAGCCAAAGAAATGAGCTTGAAAAACTGATTGCAATAAAATATAAAAATTTATTTCGTCTTTTAAAATAATTTTTAAGAAATAAGCGTTATGGTGTAATATAAACACTCAAAGCTTATGGACGAGACTTCTACAAAATTTTTAAACGCAATTAGTAACAAAGCTATGGTAGAGGGAATTGATGTGACCGAGTATGCAGATGCCGATGAATTGTTATTTCATCATGCTATCCGAACCGAACTGGACCAGTTGCAGGTGAAGCCGAAAAAGGAAACCATTGAAAACCTGTTAAATTATTCGCGAAGCTTGCGTTAACAAACTACTGAGAGCCCTGTAAAACAGGGCTTTTTTTATATTTGTACCCTGATGTTAAAAAAAGAACGCTACCGGTTATTTGTTGAGTATTTTTCGAGTCACCAACCTAACCCGGTAACCGAACTGCATTATGCCAACCCGTATCAGTTGCTGGTAGCCGTAATTTTATCTGCCCAATGTACCGACAAGCGGATTAACCAGGTTACCCCTAAGCTTTTTGAACGTTTCCCGACGGTGGAAGATCTGGCTGCATCAACATCAGACGAGATATTTACTTACATACGCAGTGTAAGTTACCCCAACAACAAGGCTAAACATTTGGCCGGCATGGCTAAAATGCTGCTGGAGCAGTTTAACGGCGAGGTGCCGTCTGATTTAAATGATTTGCAAAAGCTGCCCGGTGTAGGCCGCAAAACGGCTAACGTGATTGCCTCGGTTATATTCGACCTGCCAGCTATTGCGGTTGATACTCACGTATTTAGGGTGTCTAACCGTTTGGGGCTAACTAATAATGCCAAAACACCTTTGGCGGTTGAGAAGCAATTGGTAGAGTACCTGCCTAAGCAAACTTTAGGTTTGGCGCACCATTGGTTAATACTGCACGGGCGTTATATTTGCGTAGCCCGCAAACCCAAATGCGAAATTTGCCCAATTACCCATTTTTGCAAATACTATCAAAGCGGTAAAGCGGCGCTGGTATTTAGTAAAACAGCCAAAGTAGCCAAAGCCAAAACGGTTAAGGCAAAAGCAGCAACCAAAGCGGCATCTCCTGATGATGACAGCATTAAGCCAGTTGCTGAAAAAGATTAATTATTTAAGGTAATACTTTCGGAGCAGCGTCATTGCCTCTTTTTCATCTTGCGTAAAGACGTCGCAATATGTCCCTGTGCCGTTTACCGGGTATCCGTATTTTATGCGAATGGAAGTGCTTAAATTCTGCGCAAACAAACCACCTTTGTATTTGTTTATTCTACCATATTTTTACTATTTAAACATCTCTTAATACTACCCTCGCTTTTATTTATCATATTTGAGGTAGCATTTATTTCGAAAATAATTAATCCATATGCAGGAATTAGACCCAACCATTCTTCAGAAAGCCAACCAGTGGCTTGAGGGCAATTATGACGCCGATGTTAAACAGGCGGTTCAGAAATTAATTGATGACAAAGCTTACACCGAGTTAACCGATTCTTTTTATAAAGACCTTGAATTTGGTACGGGTGGCTTACGTGGCTTAATGGGGCCGGGTTCAAACCGTATTAATAAGTATACCATTGGTGCAGCCACTCAAGGTTTGGCTAACTATCTTAAAAAAACTTATCCTAACGAAACCATCAAAGTTGCCATTGCACACGATAGCCGTAACAACTCGGATGTATTAGCAGGTATTACTGCAGACGTGTTTTCGGCTAATGATATCCATGTATACTTTTTTAAAGAGTTAAGACCAACGCCCGAACTGTCATTTGCCGTTAGGCATTTAGGCTGTAAAAGCGGCGTAATGCTTACTGCTTCGCATAACCCTAAAGAGTATAATGGTTATAAAGCTTACGGTGCCGATGGCGGCCAATTTGTGGCTCCACACGACGAAGCCGTAATGAAAGAAGTAGCGGCCATTGCCAGCATTGACGAGGTGAAGTTTACCCGTAAAGATGCTAACGTAGAGTTAATTGGCGAGGAAATTGATAAATTGTATTTGGATGCCATTACCACCCTGTCGGTATCTCCGGAAGCCATCCAGCGTCAAAAAGACCTTAAAATTGTTTATTCGCCACTGCACGGTACCGGTATTACCATGGTTCCAAAAGCTTTAAAGCAATTTGGTTTTGAGAACGTAATTTTGGTAGAAGAGCAAAGTACGCCTGATGGTAATTTCCCTACGGTAGTGTATCCTAACCCCGAAGAACGCGAGGCATTGACTTTGGCTATCAAAAAAGCACAGGAAACTGATGCCGATTTAGTAATGGCTACCGACCCTGATGCCGACCGCGTGGCTATTGCCGTTAAAAATAACAACAACGAGTTTGTGTTGCTTAACGGTAATCAAATTGCCAGTTTGCTGATTAGCTATTTATTATCGGCTTGGCAGCAAAAAGGTAAGCTAACCGGCAACGAGTATATTGTAAAAACCATTGTTACTACTTACTTAATTGATGCGATTGCAAAAAGCAAGGATGTAAAATGTTATAATACACTTACCGGCTTTAAATACATCGGCGAGGTAATGACCCAGTTAGAAGGTAAACAAACCTTCATCGGCGGTGGCGAAGAAAGCTTTGGTTACCTGATTGGTGAGTTTGTACGTGATAAAGATGCTGTAGTATCGAGTGCCTTTATTGCCGAGATGACTGCATTCTACAAAGATAATGGCAGCAGCTTGTTCGAAGCCCTAACTAACATTTACCTGGAGTACGGTTTTTACAAAGAAAAACTGGTTTCGATTACTAAAAAAGGTAAAACCGGTGCCGAAGAGATTGTAGCCATGATGGATAAATACCGGAACAACCCACCGGCAACCTTAGGTGGTTCTAAAGTGGTTGCACTGAAAGATTACGAAAGACGTGTAGAAACCAATCTGGCCGACAACACGACCACTCCGATTGAGTTACCAAAATCGGACGTATTGCAGTTTATAACCGAGGATGGCAGTATCGTGTCGGCACGTCCATCAGGTACTGAGCCTAAAATTAAATTTTACTGCAGCGTAAATACTAAGTTGACCAGTAAAGATGCTTATGCAGAAACCGAAAAGCAGTTAGATGCTAAGGTAGATGCGTTGATGAAAGATTTGGGTATCTAAGTATTCCCCTTTTTATATGCTAAATAAAAAATGCCTGTTCGTAATGTACAGGCATTTTTTATTAGGTCTATAATGCTTTGTTTTCGGTGTCTGAGACGTCTTTTTTGGGCTTTAAAAATTTAGCAAAAATGAAACTATTGATAAGAACTATGCCCAAAGCTTGAAAAATGATTAGATAAAAATTTAAAGAAGTATAATCCTTTGTACCCCGAGGAGAAAAGATAGTGAATAAGTAGAGTAAGCAAAATAGTTCTGCTACTTCTACAATGTGTTTTCTTAAAAATTGAATCATGACATCTCAAATATGATTATTAAGGTGATACTTCAGTGGGAAATATTTTTCGAAGACGGAATTATTTACCTGACTGCTTTAGACTATTGAATTAAGCTTAATATTTCAAAGTTAAACTTTATCATGATATCTTAAATTGCTGCCGTTGTTGGTTAAAATTAACCCAGTGCTACTGCAAACGATTTTGCATGGCGGCGCATAGGCTGCAAATGCCAATAAGTTAAGCTGCGCCACAGCCACTCCAAGGGCCCGAACAAAAAATATTTTAACCATATTGGGCTAACAACAAGCTGAATTAGCCATACAATGGCTACCACATAAAAAAGCTGATAATACTCCAGTTGAGCAAACTGATTAAAGCCATAGCCAAAAAAGTAGAGCGTGCAAATAACCGTGTGCATCACATAATTGGTAAAAGCCATCTGGCCTACGGCAGCCAGACGACTCGTCAAAGCTTTCCATATACCAGCACGCACCACCAAGAGTATTACACTCGTATGGGCCATAACCAGCAAGATGCGCTGAAACGGATAAATAAGTGGCCACCACGAAATGGCATGGGTTTCCAGATACCGCACAAAAGCTGCACCGCCCGGTGCCTGCTGGTAAAAGTGGTGATAACTGAGTATCACTAATGGCAGACCTGTGCCATAACCAATCAATGCGGTTAATCGGTATTGGGCCGTAGTCCAGTCACTGGTAAAAAACTTCCACTTAAATAAAGCCATGCCTAAAAGTATCAGGGCCAGTATGTCGCCTATGCTAAAAATCAAATATTTGGTCTGATAGTTAAACACCAGTGGCCTTATGTATTTTGCCACGCCGCTGTAATCAGTTTTCATACTGCGGGTATGGGCATCAATAATAGGTTTATTGGGCAAATATTCCCGTTCGGAGGCTTTCCAGTCGGCAATGGCTTGGGTTTGCTTAGGGGTAAGCTTTTGATAGCGCTGTTGTACTGCCACGGCGGTATTATAATCCAGGCGTTGTTGGCGCAGATGCTGATAAAATAGTGTAGATGTTACAAAGCCAATAATGGCAACAATCGGTACACCCAAAGCCAGGTACTGCGGCTTCATCTTTCTGAACAAAAATGCCAGCATGCCTACTACACCGTAAAAGTACAAGATGTCGCCCTGCCAGAGTAAGAGATGCGCATGGATTAATCCGAATATCACCAGCCAAATCATCCGTCTGAAAAATAAGAAGCTACCACGATTGGAGTTTTGCTCTTTCCTGGAGGTGAAAAGCAAGATACCCGCACCAAACAGCATCGAAAAAAGGGCTCTCATCTTTCCTTCCAACAATACCGTAACTATCGCATCTGTCCAAAAATTGAGGCTATGTGTATTTTGGCTGAAGGCATCAGTATAACGCTCCGGCATAGCAAATATCGGAATATTCATCATCAGGATGCCCAGCAAGGCTATCCCCCTTAAAATATCAAGACTTTGTATCCGGTCGGTTTGCGCAACAGGTTGCGGTTTGGCTGTTGATAGTATAGGCATAATTTAGGCTTAGGTGAGTTGGTATGCCCAAGATAGGATTATTGCCGCTTGGATAAAAGCATTTTGCAAATTTTAACAAAGGCGTAAATGCATGTTTCCTCCGTCAATCCTATTCTGAAATAATATTTTTCTAACAGATAAACTTCAACCCATTCAATGTATATTTCATTCCTGAGGCTTATCCCAGCGTATCACCTTCTCCCTAAGCTATATTAAGACTTGAATGCCTGTAAGGCACACGTAGCTTAATTATTGCAGTTCTGGCGGTAACCAGGTAGGGTATTGGCTAACCGATTGTTTGGTAGCTTGCGAAACAGGTATCTGCCACTTGTCAAAAAAGGCAGTCATGTTTTTGTGACTTGCATTACTCAGGCAGGTAAACCAGTAATCTATTTTTTGCGGCTCTGTTTTTGGGTATTGCGCATTAGGCAGTTTTCGATAGGTTTTAAAGACCTCTTCAATAGATTCCCAGCCTAAATTTTCAATAATTTCGATATACATCTTCAAGGCCAAAAATGGGTCGCTCTGAAATTTTTGAAAGCTGGGGCTATCATTCAAGTATTTTTTAACATTTTGTACAACCGCTTGTTTACTGGCTATATTGGGATGATTGTACAGACCTTTGTGTAGCACCTTGTCAAAAACATACATGGTGTAAAGGTTGCAGGTAACTTCACCTAAACCGCCAAAGTCAAAAGGCCAAAACTGGTGCCGGTGCCCAAGCTCATGAAAATGCCCCCACGAGCCTTTAATCCGCAATGAATCGGCGTCAAGCGACAAGGCGCAACTTTCCTCGTCGGGTACTACTATTTTATACGGCATAGTAAACATATATGCACCGGCCTCAGCTATCTGCCGGTCGACAATAATGCGCTCAGGGTGAATGCGTTTAGGGGATATAGCTGCAAGGCGCGCATCTGCATCCATTACTTCGTTCCATAATTTCAGCAACTTTTCCGGGTTATCCAGATTTCTGATGCGGTAGGATGGGACGGTTAAAATAATATTATCGGTAATCAGCTCAGCCCAGGGGCCGGGATAATTACGCACGGTGCTTTGCCAGTCCTGCACCGATGTTGTGCCCAGTTTAAAGTAAGGTGCCTTTACTGCGCCATTTACCTGGATATTGATGTTTTTAAGTGATGATGTATCCGGAATTTTTATAATCAGCAAGCCACCTAATGGAGAGGTGATTGGCGTTACTGTTCTATTAAGCTCAAAAGTTGTAGTCAGGTCATACCCGGTTCTGGTAAGCTCCGAAACATTATTAAAATTATCGTCATGTACACCAATTTGCGCTTTGAGGTGCTGGCGGATATCCTGTAGGTTAATGGTAACTTTAACAATATCGCCTGCTGCTACATACAACCCTGTACTGTGCCAGCGATAATACACCGGATCGGGTTCTGCCAAGCCTTGGGTACCAACTTGTACAGGGATTATGATACGCTCGTTTACCCTGGGTGCGTTAATGGCTACCTCACCCGGAAAATCTTTACTGGTTGGGTTAATGATTTTTGCCAGCGGATGATTATTGGTATATTGTTTAATTAAAGCTTGCTGAACCCGGTAGGTTAAATAATTTTTGACATCGCTTTTTGATAAAGGGTGTGCTTTTGACGGGATGATCGCCTGCCGGTTATCAGGCCCGGCGCCAAATAGCGAATTGATTTCGCGTGAGGTACGCATAGTATCACTGTTATTTAAAAGGTAATTGTGAAAAACTTCCGCGTAGGCATCGCCTTCCTCTTTTTGCGGTGTGAGGTTGTTGGATTTGAGATAATTTAAGGCGGTATGAATATTCATGTAAGGCGGTAAATCGCCGATGTTAAGTTGCCCCCTGTTTTCAGCGAAAGAAACCGGCATAGCGGTATTGTAGAGGCCTGCTTTCAGAAATAGCTTGTTCAGTTTTAAGTCGTAATAGCCCAGAAAATTTTGCTGTTGCACACCCGAAAGCGGCGAGGTAAAAACTAAGGTGCCGCCATTTTTTACAAAGTTTTCAATCTTGTTAATTTTAACAGAATCGATAATATCCTGGCTTAGGACGATTGTACTGGCCTGTTTATTAACATTTGCAGCATCAGTAATGGTTTGGTAATGATTAGCTCTTAGAAAATCGGTCAATTCAGTATTGACTCCCCAAAGTTGTATAGTCTTTTTACCAAATACTTTTCCCCACTCCAATATGTTGGTGATTAAAGTCTGGACTCTGTAATCGCTGAGCGTTGGCTTTTTGAGGTACAGTTCTGAGCCGATTACAATTACTTTGCCTTTACCTAATCTGGAAGATACGATAGAAGCCTGGGACACACTGCTGGCCGGCGCCTTTACAGTAGCAATCACTTGCGCGTCAGGACTCGCGATGGCCGTCATAGTAACGCAGTCAGGCCCGTTAGGCATCCGGAGCTTGTCCACCTGTCGGAGGATTACCTGCCGGTCTGTTTGTTGTGCAACTGAAACCTGGTTATTGAAAAGAAAAAGGATAGCTATGGTAAAGAAGTAGATGCTAAAAGGAACGGCTTTAATGTGATGCTTGTACATGAGGTATAAGTATAGGTTGAATTGCCTATAAATATACATCGAGTTGCATATACTGCCTTAAGGTGTTAACAATATTTAACGATAATTAATTCAAACGAATTTAAAGGCCAATGGCAGG
>CAXYKR010000289.1:0-10028 GCA_964277815.1 uncultured Mucilaginibacter sp.
CAAACCTTCTACATAGGTTTCGGCTACGGCGCGGTAACGTTCCAATCCAAACAACAGCGTAACGTTGATATTAATACCCTCGCTGATGAGTTGTTTGATGGCCGGCAAACCTGGTTCAGTTCCCGGAATTTTAATCATCACGTTTTTACGGTTCAGCGTTTCCCATGATGAACGGGCTTCCTTGATGGAACCCTCAGTATCCAGCGCCAGACCCGGCGATACCTCTAAGCTTACATAACCATCTAAGCCGTCGGTTTTTTCGTAAACGCCTTTAAACAAGTCGGCAGCAGTCTGCACATCTTCAATGGCAATTTTCAGAAAAGCTTCCTGCGGCGATAAATTTTGCTTGCTTAGTTCAGCCAGCGTGTCATCATAGTCGTTGCTGTGTGCGATGGCCTCTTCAAAAATGGCCGGGTTAGAGGTTACGCCTCTCAGGTCATCTTCGTCAATCAACTTCTTCAGTTCCCCACCCTCGGTGAACGACCTTTTTATATAATCAAGCCAGATGCTCTGGCCAAACTCCGGAATTCTTGCTAAGGGATTTTTCACGACTTTGTGTATTTATGTTCAATTGCAATTACTTTGTCCAGGCGGCGCTGAAAACGTTCGCCGCCATCATACCTGGCCTTCAGATATGCTTCGATAATTTCCCACATCAGTACCAAACCAATCACGCGGCCACCTAGGCAAAGCAGGTTCATATCGTCATGCTCTACGCCTTGGTGGGCCGAGTAGGTTTCGGTAATTAAAGCTGCGCGTATGCCAGGCATTTTGTTGGCAGCTACCGACACACCTACGCCACTGCCGCAAACGGCAATGCCACGCTCTACTTCACCTTTAGCAATGGCTTCGCCCAGCGGGATAACCACGTCGGGATAATCATCGGTGGCCTCGTAGGTAAAGGCGCCGTAGTCTTTAACGTCGTAACCGGCGTCGGTAAGCATTTGGAGCAGCTTTTGTTTAGGCTCAAAACCGGCGTGGTCTGCTACAATACCTATTTTCATGGCGCTTATTTATTTAAAAGTGCTTTTGCTTTTTTCACTACATTATCGGTAGTGAAGCCAAAATGAGCCAGTACTGCATTGCCCTCACCCGATTCGCCAAAGCTGTCGATGCCAATGATGTCGCCTTCCAGACCCACATATTTATACCACGGTAAAGTAACACCGGCTTCTACGGCCAAACGTTTGGTGATATTTTTCGGTAACACTTCGTGCTGGTAAGCTTCATCCTGCTGGGCAAAAATTTCGAGTGATGGTGCGCTTACTACACGTGCATTGATACCCTCTGCAGCCAGTTTTTCTTGCGCTTCCAGTATTAAATGCACTTCAGAACCGGTGGCAATCAGAATGATATCTGGCGTACCGCTTTTGGCTTCGCTCAATATGTAAGCGCCTTTCCATACGTTAGTTGCTGGCGCATATTTTTCCTGGTCGATGATAGGTAGTTTTTGTCTTGATAAAATTAGCGCTACCGGGCCGCGCAAGCGACTCATAGCTACTTTCCAGCCTTCAACAGTTTCGTTAGCATCTGCCGGGCGCAATACTGTTAAGTTTGGTGTTAAACGCAACGATGTAATCTGTTCTACTGGCTGGTGTGTTGGGCCGTCTTCGCCCAAGGCAATACTATCGTGGGTAAACACATAAGTAACAGGGGCGTGTGTTAATGCTGCCAGGCGGATGGCGCCGCGCATATAATCAGAAAAGGTAAGGAATGTACCGCCGAAAACGCGGGTACCGCCGTATGAAGCCATACCATTCAGGATAGCGCCCATACCATGCTCACGTACACCGAACCAAATGTTACGGCCGCCGTAGCTGCCCGGCTGGAAACTATCCGAACCATCTTTACCAGGGGTTTCGGTAGAGCTCGACAAGTCGGCCGAACCGCCAACCAACCACGGAATAGTTTTGCGTAAAGCTTCGATAGCTTTGCCTGATGCCTGGCGCGTGGCTAATTGCTCGCCCGGTTTAAAGGTTGGCATTTCCGCATCCCATCCCTCAGGCAATTTACCGTCCTGACTGGTAGCAAAGTGCTGCGCCAGGTCAGCGTTATTTTTCCGGTATTCCTCAAAATGCGTTTTCCACTCGTTGTGCAATTTGGTACCTCTTTCGATGGTTTTCGCCGTATGCTCTTTTACACCGTCCGGGATAAAAAAGGTTTTTTCAGGGTCCCATCCGAAAAATTCTTTAGTTTTTTTCAGATTTTCTTCGCCCAAGGCACTGCCGTGTACTTTGTTGGTGCCTTCCTGCGGACTGCCATAACCGATAATGGTTTTTACCGAAATCAGCGTTGGACGTTGCTTTTCTTCATGGGCCTGTAAAATGGCATTCTCGATAGCAATTAAATCGTTACCATCTTCAACCGTCAAGGTTTGCCAACCATATGAATCAAAACGGGCAGCTACATCCTCGGTAAATGCCAGGTCGGTTGGCCCGTCTAACGATATTTTGTTGTCATCGTATAAGAAAATCAGTTTGCCTAATTTCAGGTGACCGGCTAACGATGCCGCTTCCGAGGCCACGCCTTCCATCAAGTCGCCGTCGCTTACCAAGCAATAAGTGTAATTATCAATAATTTTGGCATCGCCTACATTGTATTTAGCTGCCAAAAACTCCTCAGCCATACCAATACCCACGGCATTACCAAAACCCTGACCTAACGGACCAGTAGTTACCTCGACACCTGCGGTATGGGTAGACTCGGGGTGGCCTGGCGTTAAAGAACCCAACTGACGGAATTTTTCGAGTTCCGACATTGGTAAATCGTAACCGTACAAGTGCAGTAACGCATATAATAAGGCTGAACCATGGCCTGCCGACAATACAAAACGGTCGCGGTTTGGCCATTTTGGTTCTTTAGGGTCAAAACGCAAAAAGCGGTTCCATACTACGTACGCCATTGGTGCAGCACCCAGAGGTAACCCAGGGTGACCGGAGTTAGCTTTTTGCACCATGTCGGTTGCCAAAAAACGAATTGTGTTAATGGTTAGTTGTTCAATGTCTGATGATTGAGTTGTTGACATAATCTCGATTTAAAAAATTATCAGCATAATACCGTTTGAGTTTCAACTGTATTTTGAAGAACTTGTTTTCAATAGTGCGCGGTTTTAATGAGAACTTAATCAGTGTACTGTCATAGTTGTCCGGTTAATGGTAAAACCAAAAGGAGTTTACTATCAAATCCCACCATAATTATTTTCGTGTACATGAAACAACATCCCTTTTTTCACAAGCGCGATATTTAATTGCATATAATAACAATTTGTTAATCTTAAGGGTACATTTACGGCATCACTAATTCGGATTTTTGGCTGCAGTTAAAGCGCCTTTTTGGCACGGCGACTACAAACCCTGATTCATGTATCCTACAGCTTTCGGCATTGTGTTGCCATTTTTAGGACAAACTAATTTAAGCGGCTATCTGCTGGTTGTTTTCCTGGTATGTATACTGGCCGTGGCCGGATTTGAATTTGTTAACGGCTTTCATGATACGGCCAATGCCGTGGCTACCGTTATCTACACTAAAGCCTTAAAACCGGTTTATGCTATTCCGTGGTCGGGCGTGTGGAACTTTTTGGGCGTATGCCTGGGCGGTGTAAGCGTGGCCATGGGTATTTTGAAGCTGGTGCCTTTAGATACTTTGATGACGCTACCAGTTAGTGTGGGCGCCTGTTTGGTACTGGCAGTTTTGCTGGCCTCCATTATCTGGAATGTGGGCACCTGGTATTTGGGCATTCCGTGCTCCAGCTCACATACCATGATTGGAGCTATGATTGGTGCCGGTTTGGCTTTTACCTGGTACTATAATGGTCCGGGTGTTAACTGGGGCAAAGCCGAAGAAATAGGCTTGTCGCTCATTGTGTCCCCGTTATTAGGCTTTGGCGCAGCGGCACTGCTGATATTGTTTTTAAAACACGTCACCAAATCTCATTCGCTGTTCCATATCCCATCCGGCGAAAACGACCGCCCTCCTGTTTTAATTCGTGCTTTACTCATTACTACCTGTACACTGGTTAGCTTTTTTCACGGCAGTAATGACGGACAAAAGGGTGTCGGGCTGTTTATGCTGATTTTAATTGCGTTTTTGCCTGCCCGCTTTGCGGTAAATCATCACATCCCAAACGCTAAAGTGAAAGCCGCATTGGAGCAGACTCAACAAGTGATGAACAAAACACGGGTTACCAATAATGAGGAAAAAAAAGTAGTTGACAATTTACAGGAGGCTATCCGCAAAACGGAGACCTCATTGGCCGCAAAAAACGAGACCGACATTGCCAAAACTTATAGCTATCGTAAACAAGTAGAAACTATCATTAAAGACATCAAGGCTGTTGAAAAAGAACACCAGCTTAAATTATCTGACCAGGACAAACAAACCCTGGCCTCGAGCGCGAGTGAATTGGAACATGTAACTGATTTTGCCCCGATTTGGGTGATTGCCATTATTTCGCTTTCGTTAGGACTGGGCACAATGATTGGCTGGAAACGCATCGTGGTGACCATTGGCGAAAAAATTGGCAACGAGCATCTGAATTATGCGCAAGGCGCCTCGTCAGAAATTGTGGCTGCATCAACCATTGGTTTAAGTACTGCTTTCGGCCTACCGGTAAGTACTACGCACGTATTATCCAGCGGTATTGCCGGTTCTATGGTGGCATCGGGCGGTAAGGGTAATTTGAACAATAATACCCTTAAAAGTATTGCCATTGCCTGGATTTTAACGCTGCCGGTAGCCATCATTCTGGCTGCTTTATTGTTTATGTTGTTTCACCTGTTTATCTAAACCGTCATGAAAAAACAACTTCTTGTAGCTTCCGATTTTTCTAAGTGTGCCGGTAACGCTTTGGTTTACGCCATGGAGCTGGCCCTGGTTTTGGATAGGGACGTTTGTGTTATCCACGCTATTCATCCCACCGAAGGTATCAACAACAGTACTTATAACGCTATATTTATTGAGGCATACTATAATAATAAGCGACAGGCCCTAAGCGATTGGACGGCAGAATACACCTCCAACCCCGGCTATGCTGATGTTCAGATAACCACGCTTTGTGATGTTGGCTTTTTACGCACCGTGATTTCGCGCTATGTTAATTCCAACCCAGTCGAAATGCTGGTGATGGGCATTGTGGGTTCAACGGGTATCAGCGGTATTGTGGGGAGCAATACCAGCATGATTGTGACCAAGCTTAAAACGCCTACCTTGATTATTCCGCTGGAGAGCAGCTTTAGCAAAGTGCCGATGATTACCCTGGCTACCGACTTTACTACACGCCTGTCTGCCGAAGATGTAAATGCACTGCATGAGCTCACCCAGGCCTTTGGTTCCGACAAAATGCAGGTGTTATATGTTACCGAAAAACCGGACGAGAAATCTACCCTTTTAAACGAAGAAAAACTAAAAGAGCTGTTGCCGCAAACCGAACTGGAATTTCATAATATCCAAAATAGCAGTGCTTCTACCGGCATCCTCCAGTTTATCGAAACGCACGAAACTGATATTTTATGCCTGGTAAAACATCATCATAACATTGTGTACCGCTTATTTACCCGCAGTACCGTTAACCAGGTGATGAACAAAACAGTAAAAGCTATTTTGGTTTTACACGAGTAACGCCGCTTAACGTTTACACAAAAAAAGCTTAATACGTACGCAACATTAAAATAACATACCGTTAGTTGCTTTGCCTGTTAAACACCAGGCACATGCGTATCAAGCTATTTCCGAACTCGACTTTTTTATTACTACTCCCTGCGTGTTTTAAACAGCTAAATGGTTTTTGCAATCTTGGAGTAGCGCTTTGCTATTCGTACTCAGACATCCAAAGTCAGTCGCGGCTTTGACGAAACTTACTGCCGCTGATTAAACATAATCTTCTGCAACACTTCATATTAGGTTAACAACCGTTCATACTATCATCCGTAAATATCTTCGTGAAAATTAATCGCCTCTTTACTTTCAGAACTTTCCGGTCAAAACTATTACTCAGTTTTTTATCGCTCATCCTGACTATTTTGTGTTGGCTTGTCTCCTACCTCATCATAGACAGCGCCCAGCAGCGATTAAGGAATTTTGCCGACCAATTACAGCAAGTACACTCAGAATATAACGAAAGCACCACCCACCTTCAGCGCTTTATGTTAACCGGCTTTCATGACACGGCTTTTTATCAAACGGGCAAACAGAAAGATGTTGACCGCTTTTTGCACTTACACCACACTATTGATAAGCACATCGCCCAACTCAGGGCAAAAGCAAAAACGTATTTTTTGCACGTAGATGATTCGCTCGAACATCTACAACGCTTAAACGGACAAACTTTACAGTTAGGGCAACAGTTAAAGTTGCTTTACTTAAAAAAAGGATTTGAAAATTTTGGACAGGAAGGCCAAATGAGGCAATACGCACATTGGATAGAAAACTGGGGTAACGTGAGCAAAACTGCCATTCTACAGTTGCGCCGACACGAAAAGGACTATATGCTTCGCAATAAGTCCATGTATGTTGATTTGTTTGTTAAGCAGATTAATGAATTGATTACCCAAGTACCCTCGGGCAGTACCGAACGCCGCGAACTGGAATCTTACAAATCGGGGTTTGCCAAATTGGTTGATTACACCAAAGCTTTAGGTATTAATGAAAGCAGCGGCGTTGTTCCGCAAACGCAGCAAAGTACAGAGGCTTTTGAAAAACAATATCAAGTTACCGAAGACGTGATTTTTGGAGAAATCAACAAACTACAGCTACGCTTTACCAACTTGCTGATAGGACTTTCGGCAGGGCTGCTGATGGTCATTATTTGGGTGAGCATTCGTTTGTCCAAATACCTTACGCGCGATATCAAAGCATTAAATAAGCGCATGGCTGCGTTTATTCATTCCAACTTTGAAAATTTTGAGTCGACCGATAACGGTGACACGATTGAAGCTAACAGCGTTGAATTGGCTAATTTAAACCAGGATTTTGACCATTTGAAACTCACGCTAAAAACGTATATCCAAAGCCTCAACCAACGCAGCGTGGAGTTGCAGCTGCTCAACGAAGACTTGCAGGCCCAATCAGAAGAATTGCAGTCGCAATCGGAAGAGTTGCAAGCTTTAAACGAAGAGTTATACTCGCAACGCGAGCAGGAACATGCCGCCCGCGAGGAGGCTGAAAAAGCCAACCAAGCCAAAAGTATATTTCTGGCGACTATGAGCCACGAGATACGCACCCCCATGAATGGTGTATTGGGCATGGCTACCCTACTGCACGAAACCAATCTTGACAACGAACAGGCTGAATATGTGCAAACCATACGTACCAGCGGCGAAACCCTCCTGAACGTTATTAATGACATTCTGGACTTTTCGAAAATTGAATCGGGCAAGCTGGACCTCGACCCGCACGATTTTAACCTGCGGCAGTGTGTCGAAGAAGTTATGGACATTTTCGCCGGCAAAGCTGCCGCTCAAAACCTCGACCTGGTGTACCAGATTGATGAGTCGATTGCGGTGCAGGTAGTGGCCGATAGTTTACGATTGAAACAAGTGTTGATTAACCTGATTGGAAACGCCATCAAATTCACTAACCAAGGCGAAGTGTTTTTAGGCGTTAGCCTGATGAAAAATAAAGGTACTCAACAACAGGAACTGGCTTTTGAAGTGCGCGATACGGGCATTGGCATACCGAAAGAAAAATTAGGCACCTTGTTTAATGCCTTTACCCAGGTTGATTCGTCCATCAACCGCAAATATGGCGGCACAGGTTTGGGCTTAGCAATCAGCGAGCGGCTTATTAACCTGATGGGCGGATTGATTATTGTGGAAAGCCAATTGGGCGCCGGTACAACCTTCCATTTTACTATCGAAACGCAGTTGAGTAAACAGCGCCTCCGCATGCATGTGCCATCTGATTTATCAGGACAGGCCGGTAAAAGCGTTTTAATTGTGGATGATAACGAAACCAACCGGCGCATTCTCCAGCTACAGTTGGAAAATTGGCAGCTTTTGCCGGCACTGGCATCATCTGGCAAAGCGGCGCTGGAATTGTTAGAACACCGCACCTTTGACCTGGTGTTAAGCGATATGCAAATGCCGGGCATGCACGGCATTGAATTAGCCCGGTCCATTAAAGCCAGGCAGCCGAAACTACCGGTAATCTTACTAAGTTCTATTGGCGACGAAACCCGTAATAAATACCCAGATTTGTTTTTTGCAGTGCTCACCAAACCGGCTAAGCAACAAACCCTTTTTAAAGCCATGCAGCTTGCTTTGCAGCAGGAAATTGAACTGGCGCCGCCCGAAAAGATAAAACCGGCTCTGCTATCGCTCGAATTTGCCGAACAATACCCGCTGCAAATATTGGTAGCTGAGGATAATCTCATTAACCAAAAACTGATACTGCGGATATTAAATAAGTTAGGCTACCAGCCTATGATAGCGGCCAACGGCCTGGAAGTACTTGCTCTAACCGAACTGCACATCTTTGACCTGATATTAATGGACATACAGATGCCCGAAATGCACGGGCTGGAAGCTACCCAGATTATACGCAGCAGTTTGGAATTAAAACAGCCCTGCATTATTGCCATGACTGCCAATGCCATGCTGGAAGACAAAGAAGAATGCCTGCAAGCCGGCATGAACGATTACCTGCCCAAGCCTATTAACGTTGAAGACCTGCGCGAGGCTTTAGCACGGGTTTATACCAATGCCGGAGGGGTAACCGGTTAAGAAGTTATAATATTGTTGCTAACTTAATGTTAACTTAAAACTACAATTCTTTATTTGTTGCTGAAATCTCTTAAAAGCAAACAAATGAAGAAACAGTTACTATGCACTTTAGCGATGGCGACTGTGGGCTTTACCGCCTGCAAAAAGCACCACAATAACACCGACACTTTTACTTATCCAGACATGGCCGAGGCATCAGACCCGGCCGTACTTTATACCACGGCACAAGGCGTTAAAGTTTACAACGGCGGTTTTGGCTCAGCTATGGCTGTAGACCCAAACGAAGCAGACGTATTTTACCTGATGACCGATCGTGGACCAAACGTTGCCGGCACGGCTAATAACTCTATCATCATTGGTCGCCCGGACTTTTGCCCGGAGATTGGCAAATATCGCCTTAAAGATGGCAAACTGGTTTTAGAGCAGGTGATTGAATTTAAAAATGCGGCCGGTAGCAAGCTGAATGGATTACCTAACCCTGCCGGCATGGGTGCATCGGGCGAAACCGCTTATGACTTGAATGGTCAGGTAATAGCGCCCAGTGCTGACGGCATAGACTCTGAAGGCATGGTGCGGATGGCCGATGGCACATTTTGGGTGAGCGACGAATACGGTCCACACATTGTACACTTTGATGCTACCGGTAAAACTATTGAGCGCATCAATCCGTTTGGCAGCGGTACCGGCGGCCGTAAAATACCAGCTGTTTTTGCAACCCGCCGTGCAAACCGCGGTATGGAAGGTTTAACCATAACCCCGGACGGAAAAACATTGGTGGGTATTATGCAGTCGCCTATGTACAACCCGTCAAAATCGGCGGTATCAAATTCCATGGTATTACGTATTCTGACTTTTGATATCGCCAGCGGCGCCACCAAACAGTACGTATATTTAATGGAAAACACCTCAATTACCGGCGTAAGCGAAATTGTGGCAGTAAACGCCACCACCTTTTTAACCATTGAGCGTGATGGCCAGTATGGCGGCGCCCCAACCAACCCGTCAACCTTTAAAAGAATTTATAAAATAGACATCAGCCAGGCTACCGATATATCTGACGCCAGCAATGGCACTAACGGAAAATTATACAGTGGCAAGACTGTAGAAGAGTTAAACAACCTTTCTGGCTTGACGACCGCAGGCATTACCCCGGTTAGCAAAACGCTGGTTTTAGATTTACTTAAAGACCTACCTAGCGTGTACCCGCATGATAAAGCCGAAGGTTTAGCCCTTTTACCCGGCAACATCCTCGCCATATCGAATGATGACGATTTTGGAGTAGTTGACAATAGCTCAAACACTTTTGCCGCT
>CAXYKR010000290.1:0-23294 GCA_964277815.1 uncultured Mucilaginibacter sp.
TACTCCCCTCCTCAACTCTTCAAACTGAGCCGGCGTAAAAAAGAAAACCTGATCGCCGGCGCAAAGTACGTAATGACCGGCTACTTTTTTAAAGCCGTGGCGGTTTAAATCAATACTATAAGTGATGCCGTTTTTAAAAATATGCAACAGGCTGCCGCTTAAGTTTACGGTAAGCGTTTGGTGCCTGAATAAGTTCCAATGGAGCGGCAAAAAAGGGTAGAAAAAGAAGAAAATTACTCCTAATGCAAAAACTAACGAATAAATAGGATCTATGGGATGAATCATAGTCATACACAGCCCTACTATACATAACACACCGCTGAAAATGTGACCTTTCAAAAAACGGTCATCTACCATATAATAGCGGTACGCGCTGTACTTTATTTGCTGCCAGGAAGTAATGTCTATTTTCATATCAGCGATGGCTTAGGTATTGTATTAACTTGTGATAATATAGCCGCAATATGTAAATAATATGCCGATACATAACCAAACAAATGAGAAATGTTTTGCACATTTTGCACTGCATCAAGAACCAATAATGAATTGACTGAAAGCAATACAGATGAATCGCACGTCTTTTTGCAAACTCCTGCGAATACAGTACCTCATCTCTAACACAAACTTTAGTGGCCGATAATTACTGCCCGATCAGCGCCGGAAATATCCGCATTGATACATTAACTAACAGAATAAAGGCCGCTATGTATATCATCAGCCGCCTTGTATTCTTAGTTTTAATTTGATAGGCCACCAAAAACGAGAGACATAGGTTAAACAATGTCATGCTAATTACTCCAAAACTGAAAGTATACAGACGGTCATTGTCTCTGGTAAAGGTTCGGATCACTTGCAGCACCACTTCAGACATAAAACACATCAATAAGCCTTTTAACGTAAGGCCCGCAATACTTATGGAGGGGCTTACTCGTATAATTTTCCTCAGCAGCATAACGAGCATACTGATGAAAAGCAGCATCAACGCCATACCATATAGTTTGATCGGTGTGCCCGGCACAAACTGCGGCATCTCAAATGGGGCAAAACCCCATAGCCAAAAAAGGAAAAGCCTGATGGCGATAAATATTACTGTATATTTAATAATGAGTGGAGTGACAGGTTTCATGAATGGCTAAGATAACTTATTTTATATGCTTTGGAACGATTTAAACAGCAGTATGAAAAGCTTTCATTTAACAGCAAGTTAAGTTCACTTTCCTGTCAACTGATTTACTAATTTATTTAGCTTTACCATCTCAACATAAAACTCAATCACATGAAAAAAATCCGTTTGCTCTCACTGCTGGCAGCATCTGTTTTACTGTTCTCGGCTTGCCAAAAAAAATATTGCTGGCAGTGTAACACTTATGTTATCGGAAGCAAGGGCTTGGGTAGTAACAAAAATCCAATCAAAAGCACGGTTTGCGACAAAACTGAGAAACAGATCAGGCAATACGAGCAGGATAATGAACTGCGTGAAAAGATAAGTAATGACGGTGTTTACAGAATTGTATCGCAGATGGATTGCAAACGATAGCTATCGTTTAAAAATTCGAAGAAATATCATAAAAAACGTCAACAGTTAACCGCAAAATCAAAATGAAAAATATAACCTTTACCTGCCTGGTGTTGCTGGGATTTGCTGCCTGCACTACTAAACCGCAAACCAAACAGCAAAAAGCCGAAGCCCTGGTAAAAGCGTATTAAAAAAAAATAATGGACGACCCGTCAAGTTACGAATCTGTAAAGTTTGACACGCTATTTAAACGACTAAAGGACGTTCCGGGTGAGCATGAACTGGATGACTCGGTAGAGTTGTGCTATAGTTACATGGATAGCACGCAGATGTTCAGTACGCATCGTAACGAAGACGGTGCCTCGCGTTTTTCGTACATAGAGCCCGATGCCCGGCGCGCAGCCCGATACCAGCAAAGGGTAGATCAACTAAACCAATATATTGACAGTCATCACCTTGGCCGTTTCCAACCGGCTATCAGATACATGTTGGCGCATCAGTACCGGGCTAAAAACATGTTTGGTGCCACCGTTAACAACATAGTTTTTGCCGAATTAGACACTAACGTTACCCATGTAACCAAAATACGCGACGCGCGAACACTAAAGCCCTGGGGCAGATAATATCTGCATCAATTAAAAATCAAATTAATGGTGGCATATTCTAATACGAACCACCTAAAATCAAAAAGGCGAACCAAGAGGCTCGCCTTTTTGATTAAGATCACATGAGTTGCTTAAACCTTAGCATCAGCAATCATTTTGACCAGTTTGCCAATTACCGGGTAATTTTTCTCTTTCAGTTCGTAATCAATATCGGTATCTGAGTTTTGGAAACGGATGAATTTCACGTTACTGTCTGATAACTTTTTGATGTCTTCGGGAGTGAGGTAATAAAGCATCAGCAATCTGGTTGTTTCACTTTTACCTAACTTTTTTTTATTTGTTTCCGACGAGTTATCAGAGGTAGCAAATAGAGTAACTATGGAGTTATCCGCTAATTTGAGCATCGCCTTGTCGCCTTTATGTATGGAGAAATTTTCGGAATGACCAAAGTTAAATTCAATTTCGAAAGACAACGCTTTGGTGTTCTCTTTTTGATAACCGTATGCAGTAAGCTCCTTTAATGTTCCTGAAAAGGTGATATTTTTAAACACCGTTTCTTTAGATGTGCGCAATGTGGTTTCGCCCGAAATCTGGTCGACTTCCGGTTTGTCCATTTTTTGGCTATAACCGGCTACAGACATGCAAGCCAGCGAAAGGATAAGGTAAAGTTTTTTCATTTTTTAATGATAATAAGTTGAGCTTAAATGTACAACAAAAAGCAAATATGCCAAATAGCATTTTATAAATTTTGATGATGAATTGCGGGGGGAAGCTCAGAGCCAGGAGCCAAGAACCAAGAACCAGGATTTTGGAGTCAAGAATGCAGAACCAATAGCCAAGAGTTTAGAAAAATCCCCCATTCAACTGTCGCGAGTATCAGGATCTTTCGCTGTCGCTCAAGATGACAAACTGAAGAGGCAAGAGCCGAGATTAATTGTTCAATCTGCCGGTTCACTCATTCTCTCGATCTATCATTCACTCATTGGCTTTCATCCGCACATCAAAAACTCACTCACTCACTCACTCACTCACTCACTCACTGATTCAACTCATCGCTAAAATTATTGAGGGCGCGCCAGATGGTGCGTTGGTCGCGGTCAAAAAACGCCTGGGCTTCAAATACCGCGCGGTTTTTCGAGATGTTGCGGGCATGTATCTGGGCGTTTATCCATAAGTAAATTTCGCGGTAAAGGAATATTTTGTCACTTAAAAAGCCGGCCTTGTACAAATCGGCCAGGGTTCCGTTATCAAATAAAAGGTTGGCGGTTTGTATCGTCATCTCTAAAATCAGTCAGCACAAAAAACCGGTGTAAATTTAGTGCGAACTGCCGTTAACGGCGCGGGCCAGGTTGGCCTGCTCGCGGTTTACATCTTTTACATCCAGCACCAGGCTTACCCTAGTCATGCTGGCCGCCAGCATATCATAATCTATCATAGGCGATGCCAGTACAGGCGTGCTTAGCCGGGCGGGGTTGTTGCGGGTGGGCAAATAGGTATTGCCCATGGTGCCGCCTGCCGCAAAGGCACTACCCCAGTAACTGCCGAACGGCCTGCCCCCACCGGCCACGTTAATGGCGCTTAACAAATCGCCGTACATACCGGTAGAGCGGGCGTTGATGATGGCCTCGCCGTTACTCAGCCGGGCATTCATACTGTCGGACGTACCCGTGCCCGGCCCATGCAGTAAAGTACCTCGGCCATCGCTGGCATAGTGTAAACCACCGGTGGCGTAGGCAGGTTTTTGCGACATGATGGTGGCAATATTGGCAGCCGTAGTAGCGGCCAGTACCGCAGCCATGGGTACAGCTGTCGGGAAACCCGGATCGGCCCATAAACGCACGGCTGCCTGGGCGCTGTCCATCAATGTTTTAGACACATTCATACGTTGCTCGGCCTTAAAAGTTTTAGCTTTAGCCTGCTTGAGTTTCTGGTCGTACTTGGCCTCAATGATGGCTTTTTGTCCGCTGGTGAGCGCGCTGTTAGATAACTCGCGCTCTTTACTTTTTTGCAGGGAGGCTTCCTGCGCCTGGGCTTTGGCTTTAATGCTGTTAGCCCAAATGCTGAAACCGGCATTGCTCAAAGAATTAAGCGCCTGCATTTCAAAATCGACCCGCTTTTTGATGAAGGCGCGTTGCAGGTCGTCCTTAGCTTTCTCATTGTTCGCTTCCAGATTTTTAACCGATTCGCCTCGTAAAATAGCAGCATCCCTTTCTCTTTTAAACTGATCGTCCAATTGTTTAATCTGCGCATCAAGAGCGGCTTTATCGCCGGCAAAAGCAGCGCTGCCGCTTGTTTTAGTTACGTTCGCAGCGTTCTCGGCCTCCTGTGCCTGATCAGCATATTTTTTGGCATTGTTTACACGCTGCCGGGCAAATTTCTTTTCAATCTCTTCTTTCTGCAACAAGTTGTTAGATTGCATTACGCTCTGTTTATCTATGCTTTCATCTAACGAAATTATTTCTTGTCGGTATTGCTCCCTTTGTATTGCGTTTTTGGCGTTTTGATAATTAGCTTCTGCGCGCAGCTTGTCTCGACTAAAGTTGGCCAGTTCTTCTTGTATTGTTTTATATTGGTTTTCGTTAACCTCTAATTGTTCTTTTTGCTGCTGATCCAGTTCTGCATCTTCCCGCTCTCTAACATTTTCAATGTTGGCGATGTGCATGTTTGCTAACTCATTATCGGAATTACGCAAACGCTCTTTCATTTCTAAATTGAACTTGGTAGTATGGAGCGTTAACGCCTCCTGATGTTCCAGCTCAATTTGCACGATGGCAGCCTTGGCAGCACGATACGCTTTAATATTCGCATCTTTATGAGCCTGATCCATTCTGTTATAAGAATCAATAAACTTCTGCTGCCCTTCAATCAACTGCTGGTAATGCTCGTTGGTTGCGCTTACCTCTTTACCAAACGCCGACATTTTAAACTCCAACATGTGCTCGATTGACTCTTCCCGGGCCTTGTTTCCTGCGGCCTCATTATCTGTTGCCTCATTGCGCAAGTCGTCCATTTCTTTTTTGTGCTCCTGCTCATCGGCTTTCATTTTGGTATGCGTTTGCTGCAAAGCCACTAATTTTTTCTGTGCTTCTGCCACTTCTTTTACCCCCTCGTCGCCACCAACCACGCCTTTATCTTTATTGAGTTTGTTCAAATGAGCAAATCCATTAGCCTTAACTGCGTCTATATCTTTTTTTGTAAATTTCGGTCCAATCATCGCCTTTTCTACAGCTATGTCAAAGTCCTCTTTGGCTGCTGTCAAATCGCGTTTGTACTGGCGGGTATTTTCGGCCATTATTTGTTTAAACAATTGTTGCTGCTTGGCCAAACTGGTGCCGCCATCTTTCATCTGCAGTTCCAATTTAGCAATCCGCGCGGCAGACTGTGCTTCAAGCACGGAATTATTTAAAGCCGTACGCTTTGCGTTCTGAGCCCTCGCTTCGAGGTCCATACCGGCTTTAGCTGCATCGCCTATATTCTTAAAAAAGTCTTTAAAATTTAAAGTCTGTATGCTCTGCATCACCGCCTCAAAAGCAGCACCAAGTCCGCTCCATATTTGCGCTATTTTTTCGACTACGGGCGTGAGCTTCATAAACCAGTTAAACATCACCGCCAAGATGGCTATCAACGCAGTAATTGGGCCACCTGCTGCGGCAGCGGCCTCACCCGACACGGCTACGCCTTCGGCAGCCTCTCCTGCTGCACCTCCGCCTATGTTGAATGCCTTGGCCAGCTTACCTAACACCTCGGTTACCTTTTCGCCTCCCGGCTGCATCTCCAACAAATCTTTGCCTACGCCAATAAGCTCTTTGCCCCAGTGGTCGGTGCTTTTGGCGGTTTGCGTCATGGCCGTTTCCTGCTTTTTTACATGCTCAGTAAGCTGGGCCACCAGCTTGGCGTTTTCTTTAAGCGGATTACCTAACTTGGTATAATCGGCACTAACGGCAGCTAACAGGGCCTTGTTTTGAGCCAGCGAGTTGTTTTCGCTATTAATGGCCTTTGAGGCATCATCAATGTATTTAGTAGCATTGGCATAATCTGCCTGCATCGACCTCAGCTTTTCAGCATTTTCCTGGTAAGCCTTGGTGGCCATACCAGTACCTTTGGCTAAGAGGTTTTGCTTGAAAATCAGCATGTCAATCTGCTTCTGCAAATTGGGCAGTTCTGAGCGCACACTGTCGGCTCTGAGCTCTACGTCAAACAGTATTTTCCTGATAAATTCTTCCACGCGAATTTTATTTTGATAAGTAGTTTAATCAATAATATATTTATGGTAATTATTTTTTATCAATTAGGATAAGTGAGTACTGCCACTATACCAGCCTCACTAATTCCACTTTGCAGGGTTGGTTTTTAACCCAGCTGTCAACCATCGAGATGTAGTAATAGCAGCCATCCTGTTTGAGATACACGGGAATAAGCAGGTCGAGTTCGGCAATATCTTTGGCGTTGAGCATAAAATACCGGGTTACTTTTTTAGCGTGCTTTAATATCTTTTCCAGTTCTGCATAGTAGGTGCTGCGCAGGCCGGGCTGACCATCTAAATCTTTCCACGACAGGGTATACTCGCCGCCAGGTTTGTGAAAATAAGGTACCGAAATTATGTCCGTTACCGGCACTGTGGTTTCGCCGTCAATCAGATTAACGCCTTTACCCTCAGGTAGCTTCAATTTCTGGTCAATCAGCAAACGGGGCTGCGTGCCTATGCTAAAATCCGAATCTTTCTCGGTAGGGTCAACTTTGAGTATCTGGGCGATGTAACCGCCGGTAAAAGCCCGGTTAAGACTGGGTGCAAACTGGCTTTCCAGCAAATCGGCCGTTGGCGGTAATGATTTATCGTTCACGTTTATCGCATCATCAAAATAGTCTTTAGCCAGGGCTACCGGGTTATAATTACTTACCGTGGTTATACTTTCATCGTCTTTATATTTTAGGTGGTTAATTTGTGCATAACTGCCCAGCCGCATGCTAACGTTTTTGCCCTGGTTTAGGCATTTAGCGCTCCAGTCGTAAGCTTTGGGTATGTTTTTAACAATGTCGGCAAAGCTGGCCAAGGCAACCGTTTTATCAAAAGCATTGGTTTGGCAGGTAAGGCCAAAACGCTGCAGGGTATCTTTTAACAAATCTTTTTGGGTTATGTCCGGAAAGATGCGTTCGCACTGTACCATTTGCCCATACAGCACGTTGGTTTTCTTTTCGGTGATGGTTAAGCGGGCTCCCGGCTGCAAAACTCCGCGGGTATTATCAGAATCCATCTCAAACCTGATATAGATCTTTTGCCCTTTGGCCAATGTAACGTTAAAAGGCACTTTACCGTTACGATGATAGCCTTCGAAAACCTTATTCACTTTTTGAAAATCATCGCTCCGGGTAGTTTCGCCATTTAAAACGGCAGTATCATCACTTCCATTCTCCCATATCACGATATTCATTTCGATATATCCATCGTCTTTAGTAGACCGGAACTGCAAATCATACTCCAGCAAAATATCTACTTCCACATTGGCTTGCGCCTGATACGTGCTGATAGAAGTTAGGTAACTATTGCCGCCATTTTGTATCACATTGGTAAACAATGCACGCGGTACACCGCCCACGTTAACGTTGCCATACCGTAATGATTGTGTTTGGGTACTCATCACCTGTACCGACAGCGACGTTTTATCGTTACGTTCAAAATCTTTACTGTGCTCAAAGGCATCTCCGGCAAACTGCACAATCAGTTTTTGGTACAGCGGATCCTGCAAAACGGGCGAACGGGCAGTATCCAACCGGTAGCCGGTTGATTTTACAATGAGGTCAATCGCATCCTTTAAAAAAAAACCCGGGCGCAAGGCCCTGACATCAATACCCTCGCTAAACTTTGCTTTATCAATTTTGCCGTAATCAACAATGGGCCATATCCAGCCGCTGGTTTTTTGCTGACTGGCCGCCACGTTGGCAATCGACCATTTATGGTCGTAACCAGCCCAGGGTGGCTCGGTATAAGCTTTGGCGGCAGCCGAGCTGTTATCGCCCATGTCCCAGATTTTAAAATCGCCCAATAGGGTAAAAAAGCCCGAATTGCCGGCACGCACAATAATGCTGATGCCATCGTTTTCTACCTGCTCAATGGTGGCATAACCGCCGGGCATAATCTCGAGCCCGTCCTGCACAATTTTGGCCGGAATGAGTTGATAAGGCGTATCGCTGGTAAAAGGCACCTCGTCCGGAAAGCCCAGCAATCGTCGGTTACGCTGGGTGAGCGGCAGTTTAAACTGTTTCGAAAAATCGCCCTGCTGGTTTTGCACCTCGGCCAGGTTATTAATCTGAAAGGTGAGTTGGAGCATGTCGGAACCTAAATCGGCAGGTTGATGGTTTAAAAATAATTGCAGGTTTTGCATGGCGGCTTATCAGGTTTGCGGTAATAAACTATGCTGGCAGGCAGTTTCGAACAGGCGGGTAAAATCATACCTTTCAGGTTGCTGCACCAGCTCGTGCAGGTAAATGCAGCCGGCCTCCACATGATGGCCCTGCTCGTGCTGCTTAAACCAGGTTCCTTTTTTGCAAGGCAGGCCATGACTAACGGCTTCGTCGTCGCGCACGCAAAACGACTGCCCCAGGTGCAAATCAAGAATATAGTACCGGGCAATGCGGCCCAGCTGGGTAATGCACTTTTGCTGTGCAGCGGTAAAAAGCATGTTAGCTCAGGTTATGTTTTTGTTATATGTAGATGGATGACGGTTGCCCCGGTAATTCATCACCAGGCAACCCTATCCTGTTAAAATCTGTAAAAAACAAGCATAGGCGGGCATAACTTGCCCGCGCAGCCTCGCGCCGCTACACCCTCACATCACACAACATAAGGCTACTATAAACTATGCTTGTTCCGGCTGTATTACCGGGAAAATCGGACGTATGAAAGCGCCCTGGCTACCACGCCCCCTTGTAGCGTAATTATTCGCGCAACCCAAACCCGTGGGTATAATACAGCCTGGTATTTAGTATTTTTTTAGAGTCAAGAGTATAGAATCAAGAGTACAGATGAGTCGGTCAAGTCCGGAAGATGAAGTGAGATAAAAAATCATTCCCCATCCCGTCATTGCGAGGATACGAAGCAATCCCTTTAAGCTGAGCCAGCGTTTAGGCTTGCATTAAAGCTTGGCAAGCGGTGAGCCTGTCCTAAAGAGATTGCTTCGTATCCTCGCAATGAGGCGCTTTTTCGACTCACTCAATTATTTGTTAACATATTTTCGGACTTATTCACTCATTAGCCCCATCTGCACATTTGCATATTCACACATCTGCACATCCATTATTCACTCATTCACAAATCGCTCATTCAATCATTGTCTTCACTAAGATACCGCTTTGTTTAATAAATAACAAATATTTGATACAAATAAACTATTTAGTTTTGTTTAGGTTTTATCACTACTTTTGATTACTGTCATGCCTAAAGCTATAATAACTCCACCCACGCCACGCCGCCGCGGACCGGCCACGAAGCCGGCCGACCAGAAAGCCGTGCTGGGTTTTTACCGTATGCCGGCGGAGGTGGTGAATGTACTTTATAAGCTGCCTTTGCCAGGCAACCAGCGTTACCGGTTTATTACCGACGCCGTACTCGAAAAATACGACCGTGAGGGCGGGCAAATGCTCCCGGCCGCCGTGCCGCCCAAAACTACACTGGCCGAAATGGCTTTAGGCATGCTCCCCATTGCTAAAGAAAAGCTGGAACAATTGGATGCGGTTGCCGGGAAAGGGACAGGGGCCAAATCGCACTGGCTGGCTGCCGCCATACTGGAGAAGGCCCAAAACGTTGTTCCGCCGACCAGTTCCGAACCCAGCCAGGCCGAACTGGACGCCATACAGTTTAAAGCCCTGGTTGGCCAGCGCCTGTACCGCATTATTAACGACAAATTTTCGAACGTGTTTACCATTACCCGCATAGACGGCAACCGCGCCTATATCAAAACTATAGCTACCGAACTGGCTTTCGCCCTTCCGCTTAAAGACCGCAACCATCCCTTAGGTTCGCGCGTTAATAAACAGAGTAAATCGGTTTATTATGTGTTAGAGACGGCGGCTTTAAAGAGGAAGTTTAAAGTGAAGTAGGGTTTTAGCCAATGAGAGAATGATTGATTGAGTGAATGAGTGATTTTTTGATATGCAGATGTAAAGCCAACGAAGGAGATCTTGGTTCTTGGCTCTTGTTTTTTGGCTCTATCCTTATTCCTGTCATTTTGAATGCTAATGAGAAATCTTGTTCAAATCGGCAAGTGAATAGATAAGCAGAATTTCCCGCCGCAAAATATTTTAGCGTTTTATGTGCTAAGTGATGAGTAGCTTCTATAGTTTGGATGATAGCTTGTAAGTTTTATTTTCTGTAGTCTCCTCATTGCCGGAGCGGCTATTGATTTTGTCTTGAATCAGAATTTACAGAATTGTTGAATTTACAGAATCATGTTTTAGGTTTTAAAGTCCTCCCCTTCAGGGGAGGATTTAGGTGGGGCTTAGCACCATAGGCTTCTTATATTTTGCCCTTGCTTCGCCGCGCGAGCCCCTGCTTCTGCAAAATCTAAAATGCCTCTGCCTTTACGCACAGACCAACATGTGCTGCCCGGCTTTCGCCCGAAGCTGGGGAGGTTGACGGGAAGGTAAGCCCCTCAAGACCGCTCAAGGCCCCTAAAGGGGGAGTTTCTGATTAGCACTATTCAAAGGCTCCCCCTTTAGGGGGCTGGGGGGCTTCGCTGCCGCAAGCTTCCTGGCTTGTGGTCCGCCGACAGGTATGTCCGGCGTTTTAATGCCCGGATAAACCAACACACTAATCAAAAACTCTCTTTTGGGGGTTGGATGGTTAAACCACAAGCCAAGAGGCCTGCGGTAGCGAAAACCAGTATCGGTTAGTCTGCAAATTAATCAATTCAGCAAATTCTGATTCAGATTTTACCAATAGTTAACTAACTGATTATAAACAGTATTTTATCAAAATATCTTATCTTCGAACATGAAGAAACCTTACTTTATCCTGTTACTTATTGTTGGGTGGACGATTAGCCTCAGGGCGCAGTCGCGCCGGATTATTGACGTGCATTTTCATACCCGCTCGGCGGGCGATTATGGCGTACCTCCACCACCTAACCCGGTAACCGGCAAAATGCCCGATGCGGGCACCAATCAGGCGATCCTTACTCACAACTTGGCCCTGCTTAAAAAATATAACGTGGTTAAAGCCATCTGCTCGGGCACGCTACTCCGGAATGCAGATTTTATAGCGCAAGACCCTAAGCGTTTTATCAGTTCGCTCGAGTATCCCGACCATCAGAATAACCCGCTGCCTGATACTATAACTTTCAAGAAACTCATCCAGGATAAAAAATTTGTGGTTTTTGGTGAGTTGGGCCTGCAATACGAGGGGCAAACGCTGGATGAGTCTCAGTTTGAGCCTTACCTCAAAATCTGCGAAACCTACGGCATCCCGGTGGCAGTGCATACCGGCATTGCTGCGCCCGAAACACCTTTTCAGGGCTTCCCTAAATTTACCATCGCTGCCGGCAATCCCTTAGCGCTGGAACCGGTGCTCAAAAGGCATCCTAAATTGAAACTGCAAATGATGCACATGGGTTACCCTTACCTGCAAGAAACCAAAGCCATCCTTAACGTATATCCGCAGGTGTACGCCGATATATCGGTAATTAACTGGATAGTGCCCAAAGAAGAGTTTTACACTTACCTGAAAGCCCTGATGACGGCCGGTTTTACCAGCAGGCTGATGTACGGCTCTGACCAGATGATTTGGGAAGATGCTATCCCCCGCTCCATCCAAGCCGTTGAAACCGCACCGTTTTTAAGCGAAAAGCAAAAGCAGGACATATTTTACAATAACGCCGCGCGGTTTTTCGGGATCACCCCACCCTAACCCTGTCCAAAGGTTAGGTAATAGCCCCACCTAAATCCTCCCCGGAAGGGAGGACTTTAAGAAGCATGACGGATTATTCTGCAAATTCTGATTCGAACAAAAGAAATAGCAGCGCCGACAATGACGCATAAATGAATGGGGCATGATTGGTTGGACATATGCTTAACCTATCATTCCGTTTACCGCTCTGAACAAGATTTCTCGCTATCGCTCGAAATGACAGGTTGAGGGAGAGAGCCAAGAGAGTATATAGTCAAGAACCAGGTGTAAAACTCACTTATTCATTTAATCTATCATCCACTCATTGGCTTTCACTCACTCATTCACTCATTCAAAATTCGCTCATTGGCTTCCACTCATTCACTCATTGTTTTCCTCACCACACTATGCTTACGGCCGTAGGTAAAATAAATTACCAGACCAATGGCGAGCCAGATGAGGAGGCGCAGCCAGGTGTCGGCGGGTAAAAAGGTCATCATGGCAAAACAGGTGAGGATGCCCAAAATGGGAACCAGCGGCACCAGCGGGGTTTTAAACGGACGGTGTAAGTTGGGTTGTTGCTTGCGCAGCACCAGGATGCCGGCGCATACCAGCACAAAGGCCAGTAGGGTGCCGATGCTGGTCATTTCGCCCACTACGCGGATGGGCACAAAGGCGGCAAACAGCGCAATGAAAGCACAAAGCACGATGTTGGATTTCCAGGGTGTGCGGAACTTGGGGTGCACATCCGAAAACACTTTGGGCAGCAAACCATCGCGCGACATGGAGAAAAATACCCGCGACTGCCCCAGCAAGTCTACCAGTATCACCGAGGTATAACCAATCAAAATAGCCAGCACAATGGCCTTGCTGAGCCACTGGTAAGGCGTTTTTTCGATAGCGATGGCTACCGGTGCGCCAGAGCCGATAAACTCTTTATAGTTGGCCATCCCCGTCATTACGTGGGCAAACAGCACAAACAGAATAGTACATACTACCAGCGAACCGATGATGCCGATAGGCATGTTGCGCTGCGGATTTTTGGCTTCCTGAGCCGCGGTCGACACGGCATCAAACCCAATGAATACGAAAAACACCAGTCCGGCGCCGCGCAATATGCCCGACCAGCCG
The DNA here is from genome assembly GCA_964277815.1 of uncultured Mucilaginibacter sp. Taxonomy (GTDB): domain Bacteria; phylum Bacteroidota; class Bacteroidia; order Sphingobacteriales; family Sphingobacteriaceae; genus Mucilaginibacter. Next base: position 13,130 of record CAXYKR010000290.1, read on the forward strand.
TAGGCGCCCCACTCGCCGGTATTTTGCGGAATATAAGGGTGATAGTTTTGCGGATTGATGTACGACCAGCCCACGGCAATAAACACCAGCACCACCCCTACCTTTAAACTAACTATAATCGCATTTACCAGTGCCGACCCTTTAGTGCCGCGGATAATGATACCGGTAACCAGCACCACAATGAGTGCTGCAGGCAGGTTAATGATACCGGTAATGACGTCTCCGTTGGCAGCTTTGGCCGTTTCGAATGGCGAGAGCGTGAGCTGCGGCGGCAAATACAAATCAAACCACGACAAAAATTTGGTTAAATACTGCGACCAGCTGATGGCTACCGTTGCTGCCCCTACCGAGTACTCCAGCACTAAATCCCAACCGATAATCCAGGCAAACAGCTCGCCCATTGTTGCGTACGAGTACGTATAGGCGCTGCCAGCCACGGGTATCATGGCTGAAAATTCGGCATAGCACAAAGCCGCAAACGTACAGCCCAGGGCTGCTATTAAAAACGAAATGGTGACGGCTGGCCCCGAGTGCTGCCCTGCGGCAATGCCCGTGAGCGAAAACAGCCCCGCCCCAATGATGATGCCAATGCCAATAAGAATGAGGTTAACCGGCCCGAGCGACCGCTTAAGTGCGTGTTCGCCCTCGTCGGCAGATTCTTTCAATAATAAGTCGATGGGTTTCTTTAACATAACAGTAGCCACTACCAGCGTTTATTCGATTAAGTTTGCTGACAAAGCCGCTCAAACTTAATCTATCATTTTGGTAGAATTTGCAAAAGTAACGTTATGGATCAGGTTTACCGCATCGGGTTGATGGTATGACGATGATGTTACAAAAATGAGGGAGGATGTGATTGTGGCCTTGAGTTGAATGATAGAGAACGCAGTGTGATTAATTTTGCTGTATTGCATGTAACAGGCGACAGACTTAGGCTAATGCTATCGAACGTGTTTAAAGCGATCTTTATTCGCGCCCGTCATACCGAAATAAATTCGGCATCCCACGCGCTAAGTGATGAACATGCAGTCGAAGCGGCGTGCTTGTCTTTTGGGATGCCGAAATAAATCCGGCATGACTGATATAGATATTTAATAATAACTCTTCTATGTTTGGCCCAACCATTAGCTAACCCAAACTTTAATCAGCACCATTACTTCAACTGTTTTAAGATGTAACTAATCACTGCATCATTACTGTCTGACGATGACGGCAGCGTGTTACTGAGGATATGGTCTGGCATCACTGGATGGTTTTTATTGGGGTTGCAATCTGCACCTAAATCAAACGTGGTAGTTACCTGCATCTGTAGCTTACTGTTGGGTAATTCAAACTTGTAAAGTTCGCCAAAATCGGTGGTTTCTTCGCCGGTAGGCTCACCTAAAATGGTAGCCATGTGGTATTGCTTAACGGCATCGGCCAGTTGCATGGCGCTCGAAAACGTGGCCGACCCGGTTATAAGATACACTTTCCCGCTAAATAATAGCTTGTTGTTTACAAACAGTGGGTCGCGTGGGCCGCACTGGCGCTGGTCGATGATAGTATTGTTGGGTTGCTTAAGGTACGCGTTGCCGGTATCGCGCCGGGTAACCAGCAAGTCTTTATAACGCTGACTGACCTTCCAGTACCGCCCGCCCGATAAGGCGTACGGTTTGCTGTTGAAATAGCTAATGAGCTGGTGGGCAATAATGGCATTGCCACCGCTATTGTGCCTCAAATCAATAGCTAACGCATTTATATGGGCTGCTTTCATCGCCGTAAAGCACGAATCAAAAAAAGCTCCATAGCGCTGGTAATCATCTTTCATGGTTACTAAATTGAGGTAACCCAGTTTGCTGTTTATCACTTTAAAAGTATAATCAGTTCCGCCCAGTTGTGGAAAGGCTTTAGTCAGAATATCTTTTAAAATTACACCCTCAGCTATTGTTGCGGAGCGAGGTTTGCCTTGCACCGTATAAGATATTTTGAATGGTGGCTTTACCTCGGCATAGTAAAGGTAATTGCTCAGTAAACCGGCAACCATTGTTTTTTTGAACGCTGGCAATCCGCCGATGCCTTTTGTCATGCGGGTAAAAAATTGGGGCAAATTAATGCCGTTTACCGAAAGGATGACTGCCCCGGCCGGTATGTCGCTGGCAACATAAGCCTCCGACGTATATAAACGACCATTTGGCCCGGCCGTGAGCGACAAGGGGAAATAAATGGGCTTGCGAAAATCTGCCTTAAAAGCCTGTTGCACCACGACAGGCATGGTATGACCGTCGTTGATGGCACCGGTAAGTTGAGACAGCTTCAATAAAAAACTTTTAATCAAGATAGAGTCGGTAAGCGTGTTCTTCAGGCTATCTGTTTTACGCTGATAGGCGTCGGCACTGATGTATAAAAACGGATTGTAATGCACCTCTTTTAACACCTGATTATAAGTATCAATATCTGCTTCGGCCTGGGCACGGCTTAACATTTGCGCATTAAGAATTAAACTTTGTAACAAAAACGCAAGGGTGATTAGTTTTTTCATGGCCGATTAAAATCAAAGATGCGATTAGAGCGCAAATGGTTACAGTGGGAATATGAATTTTTTATGTATTATCGTCTGCGGTTATTATCACTTTCCAAAAAACAGGATTCGATGCGATTTGACTGGATGCAGGAAATACTTAGCAATACAGAGACTTTGCTAACGCAAGATGCTAAATCAACTTTAAACCGTTGGGAAGAGCAGAGTAAAAAAGCGCTTAACCTATAAAGCAAACCAATTATGCCCCCACAAATTTCTGAATTATTTGCTATCTTCAATTAACATTTAAAGCAAACACTTGACAAGCCTTTCCCGACGCTTTATTAGTAGCCCAGCGACAATAAAATATAAACTGAATGCTCAAGTTATTTATACAGACGGTGTTGCTGGTGATAACCGGCGTTACGTTTTTACCAGCCAAAGCTCAACCATCGCAACGTAAAGACTTGGCAGATAGCATACAACACGTGAACCCGCCGTTGCAAAACTTTTACGCCAAGTACCTGGACTGCGACGGCATACCTATACGATGCTCGGCGGTGGTTGATGACCGGGCCATGGTGGTTGCAGCGGGTAAACTACGCATGATGCTGAAAGACATCCCGGCAGTGAGGCAAAACTTAATACTGAACGGCGCCGAACTGCATATTATTGGCCGTTACGAGGCTACTTCGGATTTGCCTGAATTTGCCGATCAAAAAGGCGTAAAGTACATGGACAACGGCACGCTTACCGAAATCGATACCCGAACGCGCGGTATGGGCACTTTGGCAGCCTCTTGCGGAGAAGAAAACCTACTGCATTTACCCGGAGACAAGTATGCTCATGGGTATGATATCTGCATTCACGAATTTTCGCATACCCTTATGAATTATGGGCTGGACTCTACACTGCGCGTCAAAATTAAAAATAGCTTTGAACACGCCAGATCTTTAAATCTCTGGAAAAATGCCTACGCATCAACCAACGAATTTGAATACTGGGCCGAACTTACTACTTGGTACTTTGGCTTTCGCGGAGATTTTTTACCCGGCACACGCCTGCCCACACAAGGTCGCGCCGGTTTAATATCGTACGATACCGTTGGTTATCAACTTTTAGATTCCATATACACCGGCAAATTGAAATCGAGTTTAATAAACAAGCAAACTATCATCGTATATAAAGGCGCTGTCTCTAATAAAAGCACCACACCGGCCGAGTTTTCGTTTATAAACTCCAAAACCACCCCGGTAAAATTATTCTGGGTAGACTATAACGGAGCGGAAAAACTGATAACCACTATACCACCCAAGGGCAGTTTGCAACAAAAAACCTTTGCTACGCATGTGTGGAGATTTGATTATCAGGAACAAGGTGTGAAGTCACTTTACCTGCGTGTATTCCCCGGGGCCAATAGTATTGTGATGAAAGATTAAAGGGGGATTCATTCCTTACATTGCTGCGAGCGGGACGCTTGAGTTAGCAAAGAAAGCCCCTCCTAAATCATCCCCGGAAGGGAGGACTTCAAAACACGGGACATTCTGTCAATTCATTAATTCAGTAAATTCTGATTCAGATTTACATCGCATAGAACGTTTTCATAAAGTTGAGCGCTACGCCAGATGACAGGGAAATTTCATCGTTGGAGAAGAGCTCGTCCATATCCAAATAACCAGGGTGGTCTACGTATTCCTGCCAGCCCATCACTTTAAAACCCATTACCCAATTGTTAAAACTGCGCTGACCGATTGGGCCATCCTGTAAAAGCATCAGTTGATGGTGGTGCGGGTCTTGTTTAATTTTCTCAAAAAGGGGTTTGATGTTGCTTTCATCACCCTCAATTACCTGCATAAAGCGGCCGGTTATCTGGCTCATCATGTGGCGCTCAATGTACAGCAGCATGCCTGTAATGCCTACCGACTCGTTCCACCGGCGCGATTGCTGCAGCAGATGGCTCAAGGCCTCGCCGCTTAGTGGTGTTACCGCCTTGCTGATGTATATAACATGGTATAACATAACCCTAGTTTTTTAATTGGATAAGGCACTTAACCTGTATACTTTATCTGTGTTTATTTAAAGTTAAATAAAATAATTGCAATATCCATATAAAGCAATGAGCGTAATATAAAATGCAATTATAGCGTAAAGAACGGCGAAGGGTCAGGCCCGGATGTTGTAAAAAGATTTCAGGAAATTAAAGGCTACGCCTACGGATAGCATCGACTTGCTTTGAATAAACTGCTCGTCGAGTTTGATGTAGCCGGGTATCTGCAAGTATTCGTCTTCTAACAGAGATTTAAAGCCCATGGCCCAACCAGCAAAACTGCGGACATACACCGGCCCTTGGTGCAGCAGGGTTACCTGCTGGTGGCGGCTGTCGTGCTTAATGGTTTCATAAACCGCCATAACCTCATGCTCCTCGCCTTCCAACACCTGTATAAACCGGCCGACCGGCACGCCGCTGGCTTCTTTAGGCTTTACGTACAACAGCATGCCGCTTAATTGCTTGCGTTCGTTGTTAATGCGCGACGCGGTAAGCAGGTCGAGCAATGCCTCGTCGGACATCGGCTGTGCAGCTTTGCTGATGTAAATGATGGTGTACAAAGTGAATTGTTGAGCTGTTTATTTTCACTTTACTCTCAAACGAGATAATTTGTTTTAATAATTAAAAAATTATGCAAACAGAAAGCTTTACGCCGTTAAGTTTCACTAACACTACTATCTTATAATCAATTACATATAGTCACCATCTAAACTTATTTATTAGGATTTTGAATACATCTGCAACAACATAATTACCTCACCAAACTCTATGCCCCTTAGTTCATATCCCGCGCTGCAGTAGTTTCGCGGATGAAGATAATGGCATCAAAAGTATCTTTTAAGGTATAGGTAACATAACTGGCAGGCCGCCCTTCGGCCTAATCTCCGCCGTAAGACAGTGATGGGATTTGAAATGACGTAGGATCTCTAAATCTAAATCAGGTTCTTTCAGTCTTTTTTCTAAATTTTCAATTCCTTGTTGATTAGGATTTTAAAAGGCATCGTACATAATCGAAATTTTTCCGAAATCGTCTTTCTTCAAAATGCAGACAGCTTCTGAATTGATGTTTTCAGGTTGAAAAGGCATTATTTTTTTTATAAATGCGACTATGATTATAGTGTTAATTTACATCCTATTAATTAAAATATTAAATCCAAAAACTGAATACATTGCTAAACCTACACCCGAAAACACACAAAGCAGCAACTAGTTAAATGTTAGTTCACCCGCCGCACACTATCCAGCCTTACCGGTTTAAGCCGCACTTTACCATGTTTAAAAGCTTGGTAGCGGTTTTTAATGTACATTACTACCTCGTAGTCGGTTTTTGTTTTCAACTCGTCGGCATCGGGGCGATAGGTGCTGATGAAGGTTTGGAGCGAATCGCCACGGAGGTTGGTTACGGCCGCTACCCTCCGGACTGAAAAACGGCGGTCGGCATAGGCATCGTCCTCGTCACGCTGCAGGGTTTTCTGCAATTTGGTCGTTTTATTTTTCTTGCCACCCAACAGCGCCAGCGCCTGTAAAACGTTGATGCCCGAAATCTGCGTAGTATTATTGAGGGCTGTTACCTGGTCGTATGGCTTGTAGCTCAGATCGGCACGCTGAAGCATAGCGTCTTTGGCGGTGAGGCCCTGGTAATTAAAAACGTCGGCAAACTCGCGCCGTGTCCGGGCCGAATCAAGTTGCTTAAGCTGCCGCCCCTTTACGGTAACCGAGTTAAGCAATACCGACGCCGGCTGCAAGTAAATACGCAGGGTATCGGCAGCACTTTTATTATTGAGGAAATGTTTGTTGGTTTGATAACCAATACAGCTTACCACCAGCGTATCACCCGGTTGCCATTGCCCCAGGGCAAAGCGGCCATCAACCGAGGTAAGCACTCCGCCCCTGGCAACGGTAACTACCGCCGCAGGTAACGGCTTGCCCGTACTGCGGCTTAACACTTTGCCCACCAACCGGCCTTGCGCGGCAACATGCGTAAAACTAAGTGTCAAAATAACTATAATAAGCAACGTTACGATATTCTGCTTTTGCCGTTTCATCATTCCAAATCTCCCTGAAGGCAATTTAAGGCAAAAAAATCTACCACCAATATATTTAACTGTCTTTTAACACATACGTTGCTCAAGCCTGTAAGTTACTTAACAAAGTGGCGCAAACAGGTAAATAAAGTGATGGCACACTTAGCTGCAGCGTGGCACATTATACCCAACAATTTAAAACGGGGAAATTATTTCTTAATTAATCAGTTTACCGTTATTGTTTAACCAAATAGTAAACTGATTAAAAATTAAGCAAAACATTATTTTTTAGATAATAAATACCTCATACGCCTTATAAATTCACATTTCTTAAAACTTTCCGCGCTAACAGACAGTTATTGGCCGATTTTTTGGAAATACGATTCGCGGGCTAGCACATTCCGGGTTTGCCTGCCGACCAATCAACATAACGTTACTGGTATACAACATCAATCATTTGAAAAAACTATTTACTAACCTATTCACTACTTGTTAATTATGCTAAAATACGCCCGTGTACTTTATGTATTGCTTATTCAATCGTTACCTGTTCGGTACCGTTTTGCGGTCATTACTTTAAGTTCATATTTATTTGCACCGTGGCTGCGGTACGCTTCTTTCTTGAAAAAGCATCGGGCGGCTCATTTTAAATTTGATACCGATGTTTCTCCTGCTTTAATCTGGTGTATCAGGCCGGTTATGCACCTTGATTTAGGGTTAGAGGTAGTGATAAACGACCAAGTAGTTACCGACTCTTTAAAATCGGGCAAAGGCACGGTGTTGATTGGTTACCACGGCAATTTTATGCCGGCGTCTATAGCTCACATGCGCGACCACAACTTTGATGTAAACTCGTGGAGCATCCGTGAGCGCGAAGTATATTTTGGCCGCGAGATCAAGCACGCAATACAACCCTCTCCCACTGCGTTTTTTAAAGCTAAAAACCTGTTGATGGATAGCAAGATGATTGCTGTATTAATTGATTTTGAAACCAAATGCGTAAAGCGCTCGCAGGAAATTGATACTCAGTTTGGCAAAATGTACATTACCGATTCGTTTTTTAAACTGGCTGCAACCTGTAATGCCAACGTAATATTTATGAAGTACCGAGTAAAAGGCAAAAAGATTGTATTTGAATTTAGCAAAGCGTCAGGTATCGGACTCACCCCCGAAAGCATGACTCAGCAGTACATCAGCTTTTTGCAGAAACGCGTACCGGTTGCCGACACCACCGAGTTTGTGTTAAACGGTACACTTGCACACGCACAGTTAGCTTAGTTTATAAAGGCATTTTTATACCGCCCTGTATGCACCCGGCAGCAGCCATCTGCATACAGGGCTTTTTTTTGCCTTAAAAGTCAATACAGCTAATCTGGCGCCGGCTTATCTGACGTTATTTAATTACTCTCTATAAGCCGCAATTTGCGTGATATTTTCGACAGCAATTACCGGGATTTGTGGTTTCCAAACGTAGAACATTGTACCCAAGAATTTAAAGTGGGGAAATAATTTCTTAACAAATTTCACACCTGCCCCTGTTTAACTGTCAATTAAACCAGCCAAAAAAAACCTGAAAACCCATTTTTATGCATAAAAATGGGTTTATGCAGCTAAAACGTACTTTTTTTCGACTTTTTTGCTCTCAAATCCTCACGCTGGCCAATTTTTTGAAACTATTAAGTAACACCGGGTAACACGTCAGCACTTTGCTCACTAACCAATTATAAAAAGTAGAGACAGTATTATCGGTTAAAAAATTTATTAACAAAACAAATATTTACTAACCTCATCATCACTCACCAATTATGGCAAAGTATCTCCGCTCACTGTATGTATTTTTGGTACAATCATTTCCAATTCGTCACCGTTTTGCAGTAGTTACGTTTTTTTCTTTTTTGTTTGCACCGTTGCTGCGGTATGCCTTTTTTCTGAAAAAGCACCGGGCAGCCCACTTTAAGTTTGACTCTGAGGTATCGCCAGCTTTGATCTGGTGTATCAGACCGGTTATGCACCTTGACCTGGGTTTAGAAGTAACCATCAACGATGAGTTGATTGCTAACTCGGTAAAATCGGGCAAAGGCACAGTACTCGTAGGTTACCACGGTAATTTTATGCCTACTTACATTCCTCACCTGTACGACCATAATTACGATGTAAACTCATGGAGCATCCGTGAGCGCGAATTGTACTTTGGCCGTGAAATCAACCACTCGTTACACCCATCGCCAACGGCATTTTTTAAAGCCAAAAACCTGTTGATGGACAGCAAAATGATTGCCGTATTAATTGATTTTGAAACCAAGTGTGTAAAGCGTTCGCAAGAAATTGATACTCAGTTTGGCAAAATGTACATTACCGACTCGTTTTTTAAATTGGCTTCTACCTGCGATGCTAACGTAATTTTTATCAAATACAGCTTAAAAGGCAAGAAAGTTATGTTTGAACTGGGCAGAGCTGCCGGTATTGGTCTCACACCCGAAGCCATTACCCAACAATACATTAACTTTTTACAAAAACCTGTTCCGGTTGCTGCAACTTCAGAGTTTGTATTAAACAACGCACTTGCACAATTAGCATAATTTATACAGATTTTACCATATTTAACGCCCTGTTTGTACCCGGCAACAGCCGTATGCAAACAGGGCGTTTTTGTAAATGATTTATAGATATGTCATGTCCCAGCCGAACAAGTCATTACGTTGCCCATAGATAGGTAACCACATGGCCGTGAGATAACCTCCTGACACCCCAACTCAAGCATTAGATTTGCATTAAACCTCATTTGCAGGTTTTTAAACAGCGTTTTCGGGAGCTAACTTGTATTTAAATACAAGCTGCTCCTCAGATGAAATTATTGTTGTCTACCCTACTCACCGCTTGCGCTTTCAACGCTGTAGCGCAAAACCCAGCCGCCTGCTATTACGGCCAAAACACGCTGCAAGGAAAACTGATTTACAAAGACTTGATTCACCGCGTTAGGCTCGACACCATTAAGCACGCCTTGGTTTTTGAACTGCCGCAACCCGTGCTCTTTAAACCCGACAGTGCCGGCAAGGGGTTTGATGACACTGTTACCACCCGCTACATACGCGTTTACACCGACGTAAACAGTGCCCAACCTGCCGAGTTGCGTTACAAACCACTAATCGGTAAAACCATCGCCATAACGGCTAACTTCAGGTGTTCGCCATCGATGGATTATACATTGCCGGTGAATATCACGGAAGATTTTAAATACAAGATACCCCACCTAAATCCTCCCCAAAGGGGAGGACTTTAAAACATAGTTCATGACAACGTATGGCAGTGTATTGTTACCTACCTCCCACCCTAAAGGGATAAAGACATAAAAAAAATCGATACAAAATACATTCTTAAGCAAAGGCCCGATGAAAATCACCGGGGCTTTGGCTTGTTTATATAATAACCACAAAACACTTATCTACAAATATTTATCACCAATTACTTTGAACTTGGCGGTGTGGTTGGGTTAGTTGGCGGCATGGTTGGGTTGGCCGGGTTTATTGGGCTGGTCGGGCTCATCGGATGATTGGGCACCGGCTGCGTTGGCGACGTTGGGTTGGTTGTTGGCCTGTT
>CAXYKR010000291.1:0-2694 GCA_964277815.1 uncultured Mucilaginibacter sp.
CCGAACAGTCGGAACTGAAGCTAAAGGCCGTTTTCGACAGCTCAAAGGATATACACTTGCTTATTGGCAGCCAGATGGAGGTAATGGCTTATAACAAGGCCGCGGCAAACTACATTTATGCGAGTTATAATAAAAACATTAAGGTTGGCGTACATCTGTTAACGGTGGTTAGTGAGCAATCAGCCTCAAGACTGGTAGAGTATGTTGATTTGGCCCTCAAAGGCAAAATTACCAATGTGGAGTGGAAGGTTGAACCGCACGAGGGTGTTTTGTTTTGGTTTGATGTTACCTTTGAGCCTGCCCGCGGTACCAATAACGAAATTATCGGTGTGGCTATTAATGCTACCGATATTACCGTTCGTAAGCGGGATGCCGATTTTATCAACCAGCAAAACGACGCTTTGCAGCGCATAGCCACCATACAATCGCACGAGTTGCGCCGCCCTGTAGCCTCGTTGCTGGGCTTGATGGAGGTTTTAAAGCTGGATGAAAACTACGTGTTTAACAGCTGCTACCCTATGATAGAAATTACTATCAACGAGCTCGACTCCAAGATAAAAGACATCGTGCATGAGTCAGAACTGCGCTTGGCCGAACGGAATGACGACGCCGGAAAAAAAGCTTAAAATATATACCGTATTCCGCACCAGGGAATTTCTTCGGTTAGCATTTCAATAAAACGGTCAATCATCCGGGCTTTAAGCTGATGTTTGTAACGGATGTTAATGCCACCGTAACTGCTTCGCTTGGTTTCTTGGAACTCGGGCATCCACAGCAATTCTTCTGCCTTGGGGTTCAGTTCCACGTTGACCAAATGCTGCTGCTGGTTGTGGGTTAAAAAAATCACCTCGCACTGCATCTGCTTTTTCACTTCATCGGTTACCGCCGCATTAAGCTGCCTGAACAGTTCGCGGTAATCGTCGCGCCAGTCGCGGTCTACGCCCCGTAACCTATCATACACTATCACCGGCGAAAAGTTAACGTGCACCTCGTAGCCGGCCTCGTAAAAATCATTAATGGCCTGCAAACGTTTTTCAATGCTATCGGTGCGCACATCCACCAGGCGGCTCACTTCCTGCGGCATCAAACTAAAGCGGATGCGTATTTTGCGTTTGGGGTCAATATCCAGTAAATTTCGGTTGACGAATTTGGTAGCAAAGGTGGCCTTGGCCCGCGGGTGATTAATGTAAAACTGAAACAAATCGGCCACACCCGGCGATATGTCGTAGTCGATAGCTACGTCCGAGTTGCAGCCAACATCATACGTGTAATAAATCGCGTCGGTCTGGTTGGGTGGTTTGGGCCAGGGCAGGGCCATCACATGCTGGTCAATCTTGGTCATCATCTCGTCCGTATTGGTAAACACCGTTATTGGGTTAACCGCTTTATGCCGGTCTACATAACAGTAGGTACAGGCGCCAAAGCAGCCATTGGCCAAGCTGGGCGCAATAAAATCAGAACTACGGCCACTATATTTAATATCCAGCGTTTTGAGTTTGCCCAGCACCAGCAAGTCCGATTTAGCTTTATAATGATGCAGGTCTTCGGCATCGGGCAGGCGGTTATGCTGTTTGATGAGTACCTGCTCGGCGTCGGGGTATTGCCCGGCAATGCGTTTGCCCTGCTCGTTCAGGGCATCAGCGGTATACAATATTTGTTGAGGCTTAAACTCGGGCATGTAACGCTGATTAGATAATTTACGTTTATAATAACCCTACCGACTCCTGAATGATTTAAATTTTTATGAATGTAGAGGTGTCTGCAGATTAATAACCATCAGGCAAACAAGCCGCGCCCAAAACACTCATCCCAGTCGGCTACCTTAAAATCGTACTGCAAAAGCGAAGGCATGTTGGTGCTGCTCACTATTTTCCAGCTTTCTAACTCGTCCACAAAATGGGGTAGGGGTAAACCGGCATCCTGCGCTGCCTGGGTATAAAAGTGTTGCTTTTGCGGATGATGCGGAGCAACGGCATTAAACACCTGACCGAAGGCATCATGTGAAAAAATGTTCAACGTAATACCAATACAATCCTGTAGGTGAATTAAGTTTACAGGTGCCTGCCCGTTAGGGATATTGCTCTTGCCGCCAAAAAAACGGCCCGGATGCCGCCCCGGACCAACCAATCCACCAAAGCGGATGACGGCTGTTTTATATTCGGTGCGGCTTGTCAACCGGCTTTCGGCGTCGGCCAGTACCCGGCCCGATTCGGTATCGGGTTGGGGCTGCGTTTGCTCGTCTACCGTGCAGTTGCACTCCGGATAAATACCGGTTGAGCTAATGTAGATGACCTTTTTTATCTGATGTTCGGCTGCCTTTCGGGCAACCTGCGCAATCTTTTCGGCATAGTCGGTTTCGCCGCTGCGCAGTTTAGGGGGGATGCTGATGACCAGTACGTCGCAATCAAAAAAATCGGCATTGGCCTCAACACTCTCGGCGCTTACCTTTACGGTGTACGGTTTAATACCCGCCGCACTTAAACGCTCGTGCCCTTCGTTAGAGGTGGTGGAGCCTTTTACCGGCGTGCCGTTTTTAATCAGGGCCTGCGCCAGGGCAAAGCCGTACCATCCGCAACCTAAAATACTAATCATGGGTTCAAAATTAAACAGATAAACATCAATAACCTTGTATGGTGCCGCTAAAACATATCAGTTACACCCAGGTTATGCGTTATAATACCTTTTAACCACAGG
>CAXYKR010000292.1:0-9246 GCA_964277815.1 uncultured Mucilaginibacter sp.
CACCGAAAGTAAGTCGCCGGCTTACGGGCGGCCCGACTATTATCCGGCTTACTGTAAATTTCTTTACTATGGCGCAGACAGCAGTGCGGTAATAAATCCAAACATCAGGATATTTAACAAAGTGGGCGACTCTTACGGCTATGACATTGACAACGCCTATATAATAGATTTTAAAAATAAGGTGGAATTTATGATTACTGCCGTCATTCAATCAAACGAAGACGGTATTTACAACGACAATAAGTATGAGTACGAAACGGTTTGCCTGCCGTTTTTGAAAAATATTGGTCAGCTACTGTATGAATACGAGTTGAAACGACCTAAAAAGCATCTTCCTGATTTGAGTAAGTTTAAGTTTGATTATCAATAGCTTTGACGCGAATGCGATGAATGGCTTTTCAGGCGGATGCCAAAAAAAGTATCAGACAAATGGCTGCCGCTGTATAAATAATGAAATGAGGAATTGATTCTTTTTTTAACTTTCCGCCGTCCCCATCAAAAATAAATTCTAAAACCTCCAAAACAAACTCAAGAAAGTCACTCATATTGTGTGCGCGTCGAACGAATATACCTGTTTTGTAGAATACATTTCTTAAAAATCCTCTTCAACTTCAAAGCATACCCGTTCATGAGTCACCGGATGCTCAAAGGCTAAATAAGCCGCGTGGAGGCAAAGGCGTTTGTCGGGGGTGCCGTACAGGTCATCGCCAACAATAGGTGCGTGCAGACCCAAATGGTGGGCGGCATGCATACGCAGCTGGTGGGTGCGGCCGGTAAGCGGCCAAAAATGTACACGGGTTTGATTGGCTTGCCGGTCAACTACCTGCCAGCGGGTTATGCTCTTTTTACCGTGCTCAAAGCATACCAGTTGTAATGGTCGGTTGTAAAAATCTCCGCGGAGCGGCAGATTGATCTCGCCCTCATTACCTTCAATGCTTTTTGAAAGTAATGCGGCGTAACGCTTGCTCACCGTACGTTTTAAAAACTGTCGCTGGATGTGTTTATGGGCTTCGGGCGTTTTGGCAACTACCAGCAGTCCCGAGGTAGCCATATCTAAGCGGTGAATGATGAGCGGCTCAATACCGGCCCACAAGCGTTTAAGCCGACTATAAACCGAATCGTTAATGTTTACCCCGGGTACCGAAAGTAGCCCTGATGGCTTGTTTACTACAACCAGAAATTCATCCTCGAAGATAATGTCGAGTTTACTATCCTCGCCTGGATTAACTAGCAGTGGGTCGTCATCCAAGGGGATGCCTTCGAGCATATGGTCCAAAATGGGTTTGCATTTGCCGGTGCAGGCCGGGTAAAACTGCCCGTGCTGCCTGATTTCGGATTTTGGCGAAGCGCCCCACCAAAATTCGGCCATGGCTAAGGGCTGGTAACCGTGCAAAAAAGCGTATTGCAACAGCTTAGGCGTTGCGCACTCGCCGGCACCTGCAGGTGGCTTTTCGTAAACTGTGGCACTGAAAATGTCGTATAAACTCTTGGTTTGCCTTTGCTGGTTCAAGAACAGGTACTGCTCAAAAAGTTGCTGCTGTAAAGCCGATGAGCGGTCGCGGCGTTCCTGTTTTAAGGCTTCAATTTGTTTCTCGTATTGCGCAATAGTTGCTTTGGTGGTAGTTAATTGTTGCTCCCATTGCTGAGTTAAAAGGTTTAGCTGATACTTGTCATGCAAGCTATGCCTTATGAGATGCGCCTCAAGCGTTGTATACTCATCTTCAGATAAAGCCGCTTTTTGCGCTTCGCGCTGTTTTTTACGCTCTTGCTTATTGGCTTTTAATTGTGCCTTAAACGCCGCTATTTGCTGTGCGGCATCTGTCTCAAGCTGCTCCAATTCTTTCTTCAAACGGGCGTATTCCGGGTGTTGCCATAGCTGCTGTACCCGTGCATTTACACTGTTGATGACTTCCTGTTCCTGCAAAAAAAAGCTGTTCTCTTCGAGCATATCAAACACCGGCGGTACAAAACGGTCATGGTCATTACTGCCAGCCAGTTTGCCCGAAAATGCAGACAAGTAGCCCGCGCGGCCGTTTTGGTCTTGAATTACCAGTACGCCAAACATCTTACCGATGGGCGAACCGGCCTGGTCGGCGTCCAAACCAAAGTTATGGTCTAAGTTAGTTCGAGCTTCAAGATATTGCTGTAATTGTGCTGATGCTAACAGGGTAAGCGCGTGAGGCTCATAACAGAATGGGAAAGTAAAGCGAGCTGGTAAAGCAATACCGTTGATGGCATCATTATCAAAGTAAATGAGCTTACCGATGGTGTCTGTGTTCAAGTACGTTTAGTTAGTATGCAAATATAGTAATGATTAACGGGCAGATAAATAGCGCTGATGACGGCAACACAAAAAGTAACCAAGCAGTAGGGGTAATAGGTATTAAGTTAAAATTATTTATTGCTATTCAATAAAAATTTAACGATTTAAATTATATGTTTATTATTGCATAATAATTATACAACCTCATGAAAATAAAATTCAACCTAAACTTTATCATCAATGTTGCGGTGGTGGCTGTAGCATTGTTTTTGTTAGCCGATTTCCTGTTGTCCTCCTATCACATGCCGGGTTTACACAATATCTGGGGCACAAAATCAAAAATATATACCATCAAAGATAATTTACCACCTATATACCTGCCTTTGAATGATAGTTTGCCTCATCGCGACTATATAAAGCTGAAGAATGATATGGAGTTGCGCCGTAAGTTAAGAAATGGCGAAATGATAGCTGGCAACAGCGTAATGGCAGGCTTTTTTTTGGGAACCTACACCGCTATGCAATGTGACACCTGCACCACTTATCCTTATCATCCTAAGCAGCTTCCTCAATTACATTATATAACACTTCTGGGGTGGGACCTTAAGTTGAGAACTAAACAGTACTTTGATTCTGATTCAGTTTATTACTACGTAAAACAAGGGCAGGCATACTTGCGAAAGCCGGTTGCCGACAAGGTTGTTGAAAAAGCCGGTGGCAGTACGTTTATTGATGCACACATGGTAGATGTGCCGGTTAAGTTCAGGTATACCTCCATACAGCATTGTGTGATGATACCTGTAAGTAAAAATACCGAGAGCTATTGTTTTTATTTAATCAGCGGTTTAGCTTTCTCAATCATTTTATATGTGCTCTATCTATTTGCTGCATTTTTGAACCTCATTGTCGACATTTCAAAGGGAGCTGTGTTTACTGAACAGAACGTTGCCAGACTACGACTGATTTCGCTGAGTATACTGTTGATGCCCTTAGCATTGCTCATCGTAAATTTTTTGATACGCTTAGTATTCAGCAATTACTTAACTGAAGATGTAGTGCTAAAAACAGAATTGTTTAGCAACACCTGGAAGTTTTTTGTATTAGGTATTGTGTTTCTGCTTTTCTATAAAGCTTTCAGGCAGGGCAGATTATTGGAAGAGGAAGCTGATTTGACCATATAAGCGTGGCTATTATAGTAAACTTGGACGTGATGATGGCCAGACGGAAAATGTCGCTTACCGAATTAAGCGAAAAAGTAGGTATAACTATGGCTAACCTTTCCGTCTTAAAAAATGGTAAAGCCAAAGCCGTGCGCTTAGAAACATTGGAAGCCATATGCCGCGTGCTGAATTGCAAGCCCGGTGATATATTAGAATATACTGATGATTAAACTCCTATAATCGCTTGCTATTTTACCTTCACATATTCAAAAGTCATTACATCAGAATAGCCAACTCCGGGTGTTATAAATAAGGTGTCCTGTGTGCCGCGGTTGAGGCTGACGGCTCCGGCAATTTTACTACCTACTTGTAACGCATCCTGGGTGTAGTAATTAGTAAAAGCGTAATTTTTTATAATGCTGTACTGATCCTGTGTGGTCAATGCACCCTTATCGTATTGACGGTAACTCCCATCTTCACCAAAAGCTAATTGTACATTTGTTCCTGCATCTATGGTTTTATGCCTGAAACCCGCTATACCTCCCGAATAACTGCTTAATTTCCAATTGCCGACAATAGTCAACGGACTGGCCGGTTTGTTTTCTTTTTTACAGGCTACAGCAGTCATCATGGCAATGAGTGACAGGGCTAAAGGTAAACGGATATTCATAATTGGTTAACAATGCGCAACTTTTAGTAATGAAGAAACTCGAAGCGCCTGTAACCCATACGTACAGGCTGGCGATTACGCTACATGGTAAAAATAGTTTTTATCTTTATTATTAAGTTTAATACTGTTTTTTATGATGGCTATTATCTACCTGGTTTATTTTGCGCGTATACATCGTTAAATAACTATTGGCTTACTGTACGCTTAGTGAATTGTATAGCGTGAACATATAAGCAATGTAGGGTAATTTACCTACCAATAACGCCTTGCACCGTGTCCACTAGTTCGTGTAAACCGAAGGATTTGGTTAATACGGCAGCCGGTTGGTATTCCAGTAAATCTTGCTGGTTTAATACGGTAACAAATACCACCGGAGTACTAGCATACGCAGGTGTTTCTTTCAGTTTAGTGATAATTTGCCGGCCATCGTATTCGTTCAAATAAATATCCAGTAAAATCAAATCAACGCCTGATGCAGGAAGGCAAGAGGTTACATCGGCAAAATCGTCGCACACCTTAACCAGGTAACCGGCATCAGTAAGTACCTCGCACATAGCATCGCTGAGTTGTTCATCATCCTCGATAATAAAAATTTGTTTAGGCATAAGTTTAAATCAAACCGTTAGGAGCGGTTATATAAGTAATTGTTTGTAATTTAATAGTTATAAATTTTTGCCGGTCAACGGAAGGGTAAAATAGAAAACTGAGCCTTTGTCTATCTCGCTTTCCACCCAAATGCGGCCGTGGTGACCTTCTATAATTTCTCTGCAAATATATAAGCCTATGCCAAATCCTTTGATGGTTTTAGTATGCTCGCTTTGTGCACGATAAAACCGGTCGAACAGATAAGGAATATCGGCCGGCGATACGCCCAGGCCTTCGTCGGCAACACTTACCTGCACTTCATCGGCCAAGCATTCGGCAGCCACCGTAATGGTAGTGCCTTGCGGCGAATATTTTACTGCGTTATTAACCAGGTTGGTGAGCACCTGCTCAATCTTATCATAGTCGGCTTCTACCCAAGTACCATCTACCGGTTTAAAAACAAGTTGATGCGTCTGAACAATATTGGTACATTCTTCTTCAACTGCGGTCAAGAGGTCGTTCAAATCAAATACAGACAAATCAAGCTGTATAGCACTTTCGCCCATTTTTACCACATCTAAAAAACCGCTTATCATCGCCGCCATGCGATCAACCTGCCTGCGCGATTTAAGCGCAATGTCGGTCATCTTTTCGTCGCCTGTTTTTGCCGCCCTTATTTGTAGCAACTGCATAAAACCACTTAAAGAAGTAAGCGGCGACCGTAATTCGTGGCTTACAAAACCTATAAAGTCAGTTTTGCGCGTTTCTTCATCTTTTTCTGCGCTAAGGTCAATCATTGTGCCAATGAGCTGTCCGCCGCTATCCTGAGTTGGCGGTATAAACTGGGCTGAGCCTCTAACCCAGCTGCGCTTGCCCGTTTTACGGTTAATGGCATAATACTCTACTATACCCGGCTTGCCGGCATAGGCGTTTTGCACTAATTGAACTACCAATCCCACGTATTTTTCTTCAATCACGGTGCCTACATCGGCTTTGGTAATCACATCGGTAGCATCCAAACCAAAAATATTGCGGCAGCGCTCATCCAAACCAAATTCGTTAGTTTCGGGGTTAAACGTCCAGATACCGAGTTTGGCCGTATCAGCCGCCAAACGCAAGCCGGTTTGGTTTAGTTGCAGGTCCTGGTTGTTGGTTTGCAATTCGGCGTTCAGCGTTTCCAGCTGCTGCTTATTAATAGTTTGCAAAGTTACGTCATGGCAAATGGCCATTACACCTTTGTCGCCGGTCACCGGATGAGTAAACGGTTGATAAATAACGTTAACGTAGCCGCGTGACGCATTGCCATTGTTGTAAACTGTAAAAGGAGTATCGTAAAGGTAAACCGCTCTGCCGGCACGGCGCACTTCGGCAATAATCGGTTCAAAGTATGCTCGTGCTTCAGGCAAAATATCAAATAGCCTGCTACCGCAAAGCGTACCCAGGTTACGGCTAATCATCTGGCTGTAGGCTCGGTTCGCATGCAATATCCGATTTTCTTCGCCGGTCAGTATAACCATGCCAATTGTAGCATCGTTAAGCAAAACTTCAGTCGTTGGCGCATCAAAACAGTCGTTTGTAACCTCTTTTATTTTTAAAGATTGCGCTGCATCATCTTGGGATACTAATGACGCGCTTGTTCGTTCAGCCACACCCGTTTGATTTAACTGGATTGCTGTATGTATAATGGCTTCTATACGGCCGTCGGGACCACGGATAGCTTTGAGCTCAATATTATAATACTGAACATACAGGTAATCGTTGACATTAAGCGTATAAGCTGCGGCTGCCTGTGTATAAGTGATGCCGGTTTGCCAAACACGGCTCAGTTGGTCGGATAAATTGGGACTGCTACCTGCTCTAATTTTCGCGTAGGTTTTACCAACAATTTCTTCATCTGCAAGGTTCCACAGTTTGCGCATAGCCGCATTGGCGAAGGCAATTTGAAGCGCTTCGCCGGTATAAATGGCAGTTGCTGTAGGCGACTGGTATAAGATATTGAGCAAGGTCTTATCGCTCAATACAGAGGATGGGCTAAGCATGGACAACCGTTTGACGTCAACTAAAGTAAAATATTTTCCTGTAAACTAAATTTACTATTCCCAAAAGGGGTGTTTTGTTTTTGATTTGTAATATAACGTTTGCTATAATAAGCTTACATGTGCGGCAAATTGATTATTTGAGTAATATTTTTCGACTTTAGAATTTGCTCAGCACATCCATTCACTCAAAGCTCACTCATCCACTCAGTTGCCTGGACCTACAGTCTTACTGACTTGTTGACTCTCCTCCCAAAACTATTTTCCTAAAATTTACTTCTACTATTAGAGGCAAAAGTTGTAATATTCGCCTGTTTTAGCTCTTACTTGTTGATATGAGTCCGTGTTGTACCGAATTTATCAAGAGCATTCATGAAAAACCAGCCTGATTCCACATCCGTTCCGCAGCGACCGTCGTTGTTGAAATCCGAAAATTTAGTTCAAGCACTCGAAGAGGTAGGTTGTATTGGTGCCTACGAATTTGATGTAGCCAGTGGCAGTATTCATTTTTCTGATGGTATGTTTCGCCTTTTTGGCGAAGAGCCTGGCGCTTTTGCTCCGAGTTTAAACACTATTGACGCGCGATCTAACCCTGAGGATGCTGAGCGGGTGCGACATATATTAAAACAGGCTATTGCAACTGCCCATCCCTATGAATATACCCGTCGGATACAAAAAAAAAACGGCCAATGGGCAAAATTGGAGTCGCATGGCAAGGTAGTTACCGGCGCCAATGGCGTAGCCGTAAAGCTGTTAGGCGTTGTACGCGATATTACTGACCGTAGCCTCGCAGGGGAGCAGTTACAAGCCAGCAACCAGATGCTGCAGGCCACGCTCGATAGTACTACCTACGTATTTCAGGCGTTTAAGGCTATTCGCGACGATAAAGGCCGTATCATTGATTTTGAATGGACCTTGACCAACAAAGCCTGGAACGAACAATACGGCGACATGACCGGTAAGCGAATGCTAGAATACAACCCAGGAGTAATTGAAACAGGGCTGTTTGATAAATTTGTACAAGTTACCGAAACCGGCGTTTCATTTAACCATGAGCAGTTTTATAACTACGAGCAGTTTAATGGATGGTTTCATCAAACGCTGGTAAAGATGGGCGACGGCTTTTTGATGAATACCGAAGACATTACCGAGCGTAAAAAAGCCGAGCAGGAAATACTGCGGCTTAAAGATGAGACGGCTCGGCAGGTAAGTAACAAATATTACTCATTGTTTAACAGCATTGACGAAGGTTTTCTGGTAATTGAGTTGTTGTATAACCAAGATAACCAACCACATGATTTTCGTTACCTGGAAGTTAATCCGTCGTTTGCCAAGCAAGCCGGGCTAAAAAATGTAACTGGCAAACTGGTAAGCGAGGTAGCACCAAACCTGGAGAGGCAATGGACTGATACTTATCACAAAATTTTACAAACCGGCGAACCCGTCCGCTTCGAGGAGTACAATACCGATACCAACCGCTGGTACAACGTGTTTGCGTCACGAATTGGTGATAGTGGCAGCCGTAAACTGGCATTGGTATTCGCCGATATTACGGCCCGTAAGCAAGATGAACAACGGCGCGAGTTTGTAATGCAACTGAGCGATGCATTACGCCCCTTGTCTAACCCGGTGGCCGTGCAGGAAACTGCAACCCGCCTTACCATGCAATACTTTGGGTGCGACCGTTGCCATTACAGCGAAATAATTAACGGCGAGGCTGTCATCAGGCGCGACGCGGCGGGCGAGGGTCTGCCGAGTGTAGCTGGTAGTTACAACTTGCAAAGCATGCCCATTTTTGCCAAAGTGGTAGCAGCCGGCGAGCCAATTGTGGTACACGACGTAAGCCAAAGCCCGCTGGTGGATGACAACCTGCGCGAAATATGTTTACAATTACAAGTTATTTCGTTTGTTGATGTGCCGGTAATTAAAGAGGGTAACCCCGCAGGTATTTTATGCATTGTGCAAAGTTCGCCGAGGCAATGGGCCAAAGCCGAGATTGATATGGCTGTTGAGGTTGCCGAACGTATATGGACAGTTATTGAACGTGCACGTGCCGAAGTTGCTTTAAGGCTAAGCGAAGAAAGGTTCAGACTGTTTGTTTCTGTCAGTTCAAACCTGTTGTACAGCATGAGTGCCGACTGGCAACAAATGTATACTCTTACAGGCAAAAGCTATTTGCAAGACACCAATGAGCCTACCACAAACTGGATTGATAAATATATTCCGGAAGATAAACGCGGGCGTGTTTGGGAGACAATAAATAACTGTATTATTAACAAAAAAACATTCGAATTAGAGCACAGGGTGATTTTAGCCGACGGCTCAGTCGGGTGGTTTTTTTCACGCGCGGTGCCTTTGCTGGGTGCTGATGGCAACATCATGGAGTGGATGGGCGCAGGCAATGACATTACACTCCGTAAACAGGCCGAATTGAAACTTCAGGAGTTAAATAACAGCCTGGAGCAGGAAGTAAATCAACGCGTTGCCGAGTTGCGGCGAACTAAAGAGATGCTGCAGGCCACGTTGGATAGC